>JAPLRA010000328.1 GCA_026399445.1 Sulfuritalea sp. | reverse complement strand
ATTCGCTGTTCGACTGGACGTCGGACTTCGACTGGTTGTAGTGCAGGTTGCCATCGCCGATGTGACCGAAGCAGACGATGCGAACCTGCGGGAACGCCTTCAGCAACGCGGCATCGGTGCGGGCAATGAACTCGGCAATGCGCGACACGGGCACCGCGATGTCGTGCTTGATCGACACGCCCTCAATCTTCTGCGCCTCCGAAACGTTCTCGCGCAAGGCCCACAGCGCCGCTGTCTGCGCCTCGCTGGCGGCAAGCGCGGCATCATCGACCAGACCGTCCGCTGCAGCCTCCTGGAGCGCCTGCTCCAGGCTTGCGGACAAGTCGTCGCGCGCCCCGCTGAGTTCGATCAGCACCTGCCACGCGGGCTTGCCGGCGAGCGGATCGCGTGCGCTCGGGATGTGTTTGAGAACCAGCTCAAGGGCCGGACGGCCGACAATTTCGAACGCCGTCACGTTGTCGCCGGCGGCATCGCGCAAACGCGCCAGAAGGCCGACCGCCGCTGCCGGATCGGGCACCGCCACCCACGCGGTCGCCTGAGTACGCGGCCGCGGGAAAAGCTTCAGCGTGGCCGCGGTGATCAACCCCAGAGTGCCTTCGGCGCCGATGAACAGGTGCTTCAAGTCGTAACCGGTATTATCCTTGCGCAGGGCGCGCTACCACCTCAAGCCCCAGCGTCAGTTCGCGGGCATTGCCGTAGCGCAGCACCTGCACCCCGCCGGCATTGGTCGCGAGATTGCCACCGATGGTGGCGCTGCCCTCTGCGGCGAGCGACAGCGGAAACAGACGATCGGCCGCTGTCGCTGCTTCCTGCACCGCGTGCAGCGTGCATCCTGCCTCGACGGTGATCGAATTGTTGTCGGCATCGATGCCGCGGATGCGGTTCATGCGCCGCAGATTGATCACCACTTCACCGCCGATCGGCGTCGCCCCTCCACACAACCCCGTGTTGCCGCCCTGCGGCACGATGGGCGTGCCGGCCTCGGCGCAGATGCGCACCACGGCAGCAACTTCGTCCGTAGTCCCGGGAAGCACGACACAGGACGCCTTGCCCGTGTAGCGGCCGCGCCAGTCGGTGCAGTAGGGAGCGAGGTCCGCCGCCCCGGTCAGGACCCTCGAGGCACCGACGACGGCCCGCAGGCGATCGTGAAAGTCGGCGCTCACGATACGGCGACCGTGGCGCTCAGTTGGGCATAAAGGTCGTGCACGTCGCAGTCGATGACATCGACTTCGGCAAACTCGCCGATCTCCAGATCGTGGCCGTCGGAAATGTAGACGAGGCCATCGACATCCGGCGCGTCGCCTTCCGAACGGCCGATGGCGCCGTCTTCGTCAATCTCATCCACCAGCACCTTGATGCGGCGGCCGATCTTCCTTTCGAGCCGCTGCGTCGAAATGTCTTCCTGATGGCGCAGCAGGCGCCCCTTGCGCTCTTCGCGCAGGCCTTCAGGCAGCGCGCCCGGCAACTGGTTGGCGCTGGCCCCCTCGACCGGCGAATAGGAAAAGGCGCTCGGTCTCGCCGGGAAAGCCGGTGATGAAGGTGCTGCGTATCGTCAGATCGGGCACTTCCCTGCGCCATGCGGCGATGCGATCAAGCACCTTCTCGGCAGAGGCGGGCCGCTTCATCAGCTTGAGGATGCGTTGGCTGGCGTGCTGGAATGGCACGTCGAGATAGGGCAGGATCTTTCCTTCGGCCATCAGCGGGATCAGGTCATCGACGCTGGGATAGGGATAGACGTAGTGCAGGCGCACCCAGAGGCCGAGCTTGCCGAGTTCCTTGCACAACTCCAGCAGCCGCGTCTTGACCGGCCGACCGCCCCAGAATCCGGTGCGGTATTTGACGTCGACGCCATAGGCGCTGGTGTCCTGCGAGATCACCAGCAGTTCCTTGACGCCGGCCGCGGCCAGCACTTCGGCTTCGCGCAGCACTTCGC
>JAPLRA010000280.1 GCA_026399445.1 Sulfuritalea sp. | reverse complement strand
GTAGCTGGAGGGTGCCGTGTACATTGTTGTCGTAATACTCCAGCGGCCGTTCGACGGACTCGCCCACCGCCTTGAGTCCCGCGAAGTGCATCACCGCCGTGATCGGATGACGATCAAAAATCTCGTCGAGCACGCCCGGGTCGCGGACATCGCCCTCGACGAATTCCGGGCGCTTGCCGCAGAGCGCTTCGAGCCGGTTGACCACATCGATGCGGCTATTGCAGAGGTTGTCGAGAATCAGCAGGTCGTGTCCGGCCGCAGCCAGGGCCAGGCAGGTATGCGAACCGATGTAACCGGTGCCGCCGGTAACCAGAATCATTGTGCTGACTTCCGAAAAATGAGCGCTGAAATTGTGTGCATGCAATTATCCCTGATCGTCGCCTGTTTCAATCCCAGCCCGACGGCTTCGTCTGCTGCGGACAGGGCTGACGTACGACCCGACGGTCTTCCAGCCTTACCGCCGTAAGGCAGCCGCCCCAAAGGCACCCTGTGTCGAGCGCCAGAAGATTTTCCTCTTCGTGAAAACCCAAAGCCGACCAGTGACCGCAGACAATTTGATGGTCCGCACTCGCCCGCATTGGTGCGGAAAACCACGGCATGCATCCCGGCGGACCCTTGTCCGGTGGCGCCTTGGCTCCGGCAGCGCGGAACTCCATCGCTCCGGCGGCTGTCACGTAGCGCATGCGCGTCATCGCATTCACCACCACCCGAAGGCGATCCCAGCCCTCCAGATCGTCGCGCCACGACGTCGGCTCCGAACCCCACATGTTCGCCAGAAACTTGCGGTAGTCGGCTGCCATCAGGGCCGTCGACGCCTCGTCAGAAAGCGCTTTCGCTTGCGTCACCGTCCAAGTCGGCAACAGGCCGGCGTGAACCATCGCCCAGTCGCCTTCGACATGGAACAGCGGCTGCGCCCGCAACCAGGCCAGCAGTTCGTCGCGGTCGGCAGCGGCCAGCACTTCTTCCAGCGTGTCTTCCTTGTTGGCCTTGCCGTACCCTTCCGCCTGCATCACCAGATGCAGATCATGATTGCCAAGGACCACGGTCGCCGCGGCACCCAGCGACTTGACGAAGCGCAGCACCTCGAGCGAAGCCGGTCCGCGATTGACCAAATCGCCGACAAACCAGACGCGGTCGGCGGCCGGATCGAAACTGATATAGTCGAGCAGGCGGCGTAGCGGGTCGTAACAACCCTGCAGGTCGCCAATTGCATATATAGCCATAGCGCAGCAGTTTACCTTGAGCCCTCATTCGAACCCAAAAATACTGATCATCCGCCGCGACAATATCGGCGACCTGGTCTGCACCACGCCGCTGATCGCCGCCTT
The DNA here is from genome assembly GCA_026399445.1 of Sulfuritalea sp. GTDB lineage: Bacteria > Pseudomonadota > Gammaproteobacteria > Burkholderiales > Rhodocyclaceae > Sulfuritalea. The sequence continues at coordinate 4,287 of JAPLRA010000280.1, read as the reverse complement.
GCGTCAGCGCTTTCCCGACGGCTGGCTCGGTGCGCTGGTCAATAGCTACAACGCCCCAGTACTGGACGGCAACCCGGATCTTGATGAAGTCTTCGTTTATACCAAGGCCAAGCATCGGGGCCACGACGAGTCGCTTCCGGGCATTTTGTCGCGGCGCCTGGCGATGATGTACAGGCTGCGCCAGATGAAGCTCGACGACGTGATCCTTGCCGCGCCGGCGCTGCAGCCGCGACTCATCACGCTCGCGCGGTGGCTGAAACCCAAGCGGATTATTGGCTTCGGGGAGAACGGCAGGCTGGATGTATCGATTCCGCTCGACAAAGACGAACGCCACGAAGTCGAGGACGTGTTTCGCGTCGCCGCGATCTACGGAATAGAGGGCCTGCCGCCGCCTTGCCGCGTAGTGGCTCCATCCGCCGTTACCTGCCCGCGAAGCGGAATCCCAGGTATGCAGAGCCAGCTACCGCCGACTCTTACCATTGGCATCCACGTCAGCGCACGCAAGCTCTCCCAGCGCTGGCCGGCAGACCGCTTTGCCGAAACCATCCGGGCCATTGCCGCGCAAGGCCCGGCGCGTTTTCTTCTACTTTGGTCGCCCGGTGCTGAAGACAACCCGCTACACCCCGGTGACGATGCCAAGGCACAGGACGTGCTTGAAAGGGTCGGCACTGACACTGCGGTGATTCCCAGACCCACGCAAACCCTGCCCGACTTGATCGCCGCCTTGGCTGAATGCGATGCGATGATCTGCGCCGACGGCGGCGCCATGCATCTGGGTGCGGGCTTGGGCCTGCCCATCGTCTGCCTATTCGGCAACTCAGGCGCGCAGCCGGCAACTCAGGCGCGCAGCGCTGGCGCCCATGGGGGGCGCCCTATCGCCTGCTGCAGAAGCCGTCCTTGGATGTTGCAGATATTGGCGTCGACGAAGTCGTCAACGCCTTCAATGCGCTGCTGGCTGATATTCCGGCACGCGCGCCTTGAGCCCCTGCTTCACGTCGGCTTCGGTGCGCGACGGCACCGAGAGCCATTGCTCAAGATCGGCCAGCCACTGCTCATCAGGCGCCGCCGAGGGCTTAGCTATGCGCAACTTGGGATGCGGCGTCGGCAAGGTTGTCTCACCATCGGCCAGCAACTCTTCGTAGAGCTTCTCTCCGGGACGCAAGCCGGTGAACTCGATCCTGATCTCATCCTCGGTGAAACCGGACAGGCGAATCAGGTCGCGTGCCAGATCGACAATTTTTACCGGCTCACCCATGTCGAGCACGAAGATCTGACCGCCCTCCTGCTGCCGGCTAGCATGAAGTAACGAATGATGTCGGGATGCGTTACCGTTACCGGACCGCCGTGGGCAATCTGCTGGCGAAAACGCGGAATCACGCTGCCAGACGAACCCAACACGTTGCCAAACCGGACCATGACAAAACGCGTCTCCGAGTGCTGCGCCTGAACTGCCTGACATACCACCTCCGCCAGACGCTTGCTGGCGCCCATGACATTGGTGGGATTAACCGCCTTGTCGGTGGAAATCAGCACATACTCGCCGGTACCACTGTCGAGGGCGGCGCGCGCCACGTTCAGCGTGCCTTGCACGTTGTTCCTCACCGCCTGCCACGCATTGGCGCATTCCATCAGCGGCACGTGCTTGTAGGCAGCTGCGTGAAAGACCACATCCGGTTTATGCTCCGCGACCACGGCTTCGAGTCGTGCTGAATCCTTCGCGTCACCAACCACGCAACTCACAGGAGACCCGGCAAACTCCTGCTCGATGCTGTAGAGCGCAAATTCGGACTGCTCCAGAAACACCAACCTAGCAGGAGCAAAGCGAATTATCTGCCGGCACAACTCCGAGCCGATGGAACCGCCGGCGCCGGTCACAAGAATCGACTTCCCGGTCAGTTGTTCCTTCAGTCCCTCGTTGTCGAGCAGCACCTGCTCGCGCCCGAGCAAGTCCTCAAGCTCGACCTGCCGTACCTCGGCGGCGGTCACTCGCCCGGACAAGACATCTGATAGCGCCGGCACGGTCAAAGCCTTGAGGCCCGCCCCCACCACCAACTCGACTGCATGCCGGCGAGCGGATGGCGATGCCGATGGCATCGCAACGATCACTGTCGCGACTTGATGCGCCGCTGCAACACGCGCCACGCTATCCAGCCGCCCGAGCACGGATACACCTTGAAGTTGCAGCCGCAGCTTGGCCGGATCATCATCCAGCAAACCCACTGCTCGCCAGCGCTGACTGCCGGCAAGGTCACGCAGCAGCGCGGCGCCGGCGGCACCGGCGCCCATAACGATCACGGGTTCCGCGTCAAATCGGCGCGGAGAAACCAGCTGCCCGTCCCTCCATGCCCGATACAGAAACCGGCTGCCCCCCATGATCAATACCAACAGCAGGGGATGCAGCACCAGGACCGAACGCGGAACATCGTTGAGCCGCTGGAGCATGAGCAATATCGCCGGTATCGCCAAACCTGCCGTACCTGCCGCCAGTGCGATCCGTCGCAAGTCGGGAATGCTGGCGAAGCGCCAGATCCCCCGATAGAGCCCGAAGCCGTGAAAAATCACCGCCTGCAGCGGGATTGCCCACAGCAGGTTGCTCCACATCGCTTCGACAAAGCTGAGGGGAATGTCGAAATTGAAGCGCAGTGCATAGCCCGCCATCCAAGCAATGGCAGCGGCGCAGAGGTCATGCAGGGAAGCCGTAAGCAAACGGGGATTCATGATGCCGCAATTCTACCGGCTAGCTACCTTCCATACGCGGCCCGCATGGGCCTGCCTGCAACATTTGCGGGGTGGAAACCAGTGCGCCCGACGTGCTGCTGATCACCTCACGCGGTCCCGGCTTTGAACCGAAGTGTCAGTGCCAGAAGAGGGATATAGGCGATCACAAGGCCGACGACACCGTCGACGCGTCCGGAGGCAATCGCCATCGCCCACGGCAGCAGCCAGAAAAGGTTCAAGGTGGCAACGGCAAGGGTAACCGGACGGTGGGCGCCGAATTCGCGACTGGCATGCTGATAGGCGTGGCTACGATGAGCCTCATAGATCCGCTCCCCTCGCAGCAACCGGCAAATCAGCGTAACCGTGGCATCGACAATGAACACGCCCAGCAAAACCATCCAACTCCAGAGTAGAGCGGGATTAACAATGGCTGCCTGCAACGAGAGCGCCCCAAGCATCAACCCGAGAAACCCACTCCCGGCATCACCCATAAATATCTTGGCCGGAGGAAAGTTCCACACTAGAAATCCCAAGGCAGCCGCTGCAAGAAGCCCCGGCACGCCGGCATCACCGCCTATTGGCATTCCCGCCAGCCAGCAGGCCGCCGTACCGCCAACGCCGACTGTTAGCGCCTCGACACCGGCAATGCCGTCAATGCCGTCCATGAAGTTGCACAGATTCAGCATCCAGACCAGATAAAGCAGTGCCAGAACCGTGCCGACCAGTCCCGAATCCAAGTGGAACCCTAGCAGTTCGACGCGCGGAATTCCGATATGGAAAAGGATCCAGGCAGCGCAGGAAAAGTGAGCCATCAGGCGCCAGCGCGCCGGAATGTGGCCATGATCGTCTGCAAAACCTATCGCGGCGGCGCCAATACCACCAACGATAAGTGCCGCAGTTGCGGACTTCGATACAGCATCCCCAAGCAAGACCATGCCGATGACAAAGGCCACCACAATTGCCACACCGCCGCCACGCGGGGTCGGCACCAAGTGCGAGCTACGTTCGTTGGGACGATCGATAAGCTGCCGCGACAACCCGTAAAGTCTCATCAATCCGGTCAAAACGAAACTCAGGACGCCAACCAGCGCCAGCAGTGGCAAATACCCGGTCGAAAGAAAATCGCCCACGGATCGCTTATCTGCCGTGGTTGCAATCAGTCATTGCGTCCCCGCCAGCATGTTCTCGATCTCCGCAGTGATGCGATCTTTCGAGAAATGCTCTACCGCGTACCGCCTTCCATTCTCGCCCATTCGCCTGCAGTTGTCCCGATCGCCATAGACGTCCCGCAGGATCGCTTCCATCTTCCCGATTTCGCTCGAGACACATGAGGCGCCACATTGCGCATCAAGCATCAGTTGATGCACATCGCTTTCCTCATTGACGAAGGCCGCCACCGGCAGGGAAGCGACCATATATCCGAGGATCTTTCCCGGAACGACGGGCGTCTTGACTGCGGTACCAAGGCATACGAGCCCGAGGTCGACGCTCGCAAGCAAGTCGGGATAGTCATCCTGGGAGATGAATGGTCGAAACATGACGTTGTTCAAACCACGCGAGCGTGCGAGT
>JAPLRA010000086.1 GCA_026399445.1 Sulfuritalea sp. | reverse complement strand
GGCGCCATCGATGAGTACATCGCTCACCACAACACCAAACCCAAGCCGTTCATCTGGACCAAGAGCGCTCGCGACATCCTGCAGAAGGTCATTCGCGCCAACAGCCGCTTAAGTTCTAAACAGAATGCAACACTACACTAGTTGGTCGGCATCGCCCACGCCGAGCCAGATTCTGACGTGGAAGGTGGTACCGGCACCCTCGCGGCTGGTGACGCGGATATTGCCGTCCATCATTTCCGCCAGGCGCTTGCACAACGCCAGTCCGAGGCCGGTACCGCCGAACTTTCGGTTCATCGAGGCATCGGCCTGCGCAAAGGGCTGGAACAGCCGGGCAATGCTTTCCTCGGCCAGACCGATGCCCGTGTCTTCGACGTCGATGTTCAGACCGGCGCGTGTTTCCGCGCGGGCATGGAGACTGATGCGCAGCCTGACGTGGCCGGCAGGGGTGAACTTGATGGCATTGGAGAGCAGATTCAACAGAATCTGCTCGATCCGCAAGGGGTCGCCGACCAATACATCGGGTACGGCGTCGTCAATCTCCTCGATCAGCTCGAGACCTTTTTCGGTGGCGCGGTGGGCCATCACGGACCGGCTGCGCTGGATCAGCGCGCGCAGGCCGAAGGCCTTTGCTTCGAGTTCCATGCGGTCGGCGGAAATCTTCGACAGGTCCAGCAGGTCGTTGATGATCCCGGCAAGACTCTTCCCGGCGCCGGTGACCTTGTCGAGGTAGTCCTGCTGGCGCGGGTCGGTGCTGATGCGCCGAGCCAGTTCCGAGAGGCCGATCACGGCATTCAGCGGCGTGCGCAGTTCGTGGCTGACGTTGGCGAGGAAGGCATCCTTGGCTTGATCGGCAACCTTGGCGGCTGCCAGCGCGGCACTCAAGTCGGCCGTGCGCTGCTCCACCAGGTTTTCCAGATGCGACCGATGCTGTTCCAGTTCATCTTCGATCCGCTTGCGCTCGGTAATGTCTTCCTTGACCGCCAGATAATGCGTTACCTCTCCCTTGTCATCGAGGATCGGCGACATGGAGGCTTCTTCCCAGAACAGCTCGCCATTCTTGCGCCGGTTGCGTACCACGCCGCGCCATTCCTTGCCGGCGAGAAGCGTTTGCCAGAGTTGCTCATAGATTTCGCGAGGCGTTTCGCCGGACTGGAGAATGCGCGGATTCCGGCCGATGGCTTCCTCCGCGGTGAAACCGGTGACCTTGGTGAACCGCGGGTTGACGTACTCGATCAAGCCCTCGCGGTTGGTGATGACGATCGAGACCGGGCTTTGCTCGAGGGCCTGCAGCAGCTTGCGGATTTCCTGCTCGGCCTTGTGACGCTCGGAAATGTCCGCATACACCCAGATGCTGCCTTCCTGCGGGTGTGCGGGATCGAGCACCCGACCGTTCAGCGCGCCGCGGAACAGCGTGCCGTCCTTGTGCTTCAGGATCAACTCGGTGCTGAAGGCTCTGCTCCTGGCCGCCACCCGATAGGCATCTTCGCCGACGGTCTCGAAGCGCTGGTGAGTGTCATAGAACACCTCGGATGATTTCCCGATCAGTTCGCCGGGGCCATAGCCGAAAATTTCCTCCAGGCGGCGGTTGCAGGAGACGACGTGCCGGTGCTTGAGATAGACGATGCCGACCAGAGCATTGTCGAGGATGGTTTCGTTTTCGGCGAGCAGTGTGCGGGCCTGCTCTTCCTGCTGCCGCAGTGCCTGTTCGGCTTCGGTCCGCTCGAGGCAGATGGCGGGCCAGACTCGCAACAAGTTCGATAACCTGAATCTCGTCCGTGGTGGGCGAACGCGGCGTTCGATAGTAAACGGCCAGCGTACCCAGCACCTTGCCACCGGCTGCCATGATCGGCTGCGACCAGCAGGCACGCAGCCCTTCGGCGGTGGCCACTGCGCGCCAGGCTTGCCAGTACGGGTGGCTGTCGATGTCCTCCACGACGACCCGGCGGGCGGTGAATGCCGCCGTACCGCAGGAGCCGACTCCTTGGCCAATTTCCACTCCTTCAATCGCGTCGGTATAGGTCGCGGACAACGCCGACCTGCAGGCGTTGAACAGTTTGCCCTGTGTCCGGTCCAGTCGTAGGAGGGTGCATATCCCGCCGGGCAGTTCCTGCTCGGCCATGGCGATCATCAGGCCTAGTGTTTCCGGCAGCGGGGTGCCGCTGGCGATGGCCTCCAGTATCTGGTTGCGGCTCTGCTCGCGACGGCGGGCCTGCTTTTGCATCGTGGTGTCTTCGCTCACCGCGATGTAGTGGGTGGTGTTCCCCAGATGGTCGTACACCGGTGAAACGGACTGGTTCATCCAGAACAACTCGCCGCTCTTTGTCCGGTTGCAGATTTCCCCCCGCCAGATCTTTCCCGCCGTCAGGGCCTGGTGCATTTCGGCGAACACCGATACCGGCGTTTCGCCGGACCAGAGGATCTTCGGCGTCTGACCTACCGCTTCATCCGCGCCGTAGCCGCTGACCGCCGAGAAGTGCGCATTGACGTAAGTGATGTTGGATTGGGCATCGGTGATCATGATCGACACCGGGCTTTGCTCGATCGCCATTTGCAGGCGCACCAGCGAGGCTTCGATGTCCTTCTGTGCCTGAATGTACCTGGCGGTCCCACGGTAGCCGAGGAAGCTTCCATTTTCGTCAAAGAACGGCTGCCCGTTGACCGAAATCCAGCGCAGGGCCTTCCCGTCGCCGCCGATCTGGTATTCGAGATCGCGGAAGGGGCGATGTGCGTTCAGGTCAGCCTGGTAGGCCTTCCATTTCTCGACGGCAGCCAGTTCGACGTGGGGGCGGAGTTCCAGTCGCGTCTTGCCGATCACTGTTTCCGCGGATAACGGGATCTTGATGCTTTGGCCATCCTGAATCCAGCTGAAGCGATGCTGCGCGTCGGTCTCCCAGAACCAGTCGGAGGAGGCCTCCGAAAACGCCCTGAAACGCTCCTCGCTGTCCTGCAGCGCGCGCTGCGCCGCGTCGCGGGCGGCGACGTCATCACTCAGGCGCCGGATGACGGGGCGGAACACGCGGAACATGCCGAACGCGATCAGGCTTACGATCAGCACCGCCGCGATCTGCATCAGGTGCAGCATCAGCGCTACGCGGTTTTCGGCATCTCGTTGATGGAGCGCGGTGATCTCATGCAACTGCTTGATCAGGCCGTTGGCCGCTTCGGAAACAATGATCGCAGTGGCGCGCGGGTCGGCGGGCTTTCCCAGCGTCAGTGCCTCGACCGCGGTCCGAACCTGCCCCAGATAGTGTTTCGATTCGGCATCGACATTGCCTGCCGGTCCAAAATACAGGGCGTGGATGGGGGAGTCGGGGCCGAGGCTTGCCGCGTTCGCCTTTAGTCGCACATGGGCCTGCTCGAACTCGGTCGCCGCCGCGCGGGTCATGTCGCGGTACTGGCTCTGCGCAGCTACCGAGGGTTCGCGTTCATGGAGCACCAGGAACATGGCCATGCGCTGCGACAGCATGCGCTGCCGTCCGGCGAGATTGATCATCTCGGCGGTTTGCTCGTTGTTGGCAATGCCCTGCCAGCCGAAGATCAGCGAACCCAGCGTCAAGCCTACGACGGCCAGCGATACCATCCACTGACGCCGTGAAAGCGTCCGGATCAAGTCGCTGGTTTGGGTAGTTCCGTTGTCCATTGATCCTCTTGCAGAACCCGTCAGGCTATTGACTATGGTACTGCCACAATACTCCAAAATTGTGGCTGTGCCGTTGCTCGCGGGTTGCTTTGCACAGCGGGGAATCCCCTTCTGGGGCCGTTGCTTTGCATAACGGGGAATCCCCCTCGGGGGCCGTTGCTTTGCATAACGGGGAATCCCCTTCGGGGGCCGTTAAAACCAAACGGGGGCTCGCGCCCCCGGTTGCCTTGCTGCAACTACCCTGTGAATCAATACACGTCGTGCTGGGTATTGTGGATGTTGAACTTGCCGGTCGGCGTGATCAGTTTCGGATCCTTGATCACGGCCTTCAGCTTGCGCGTCTTGTCGTCAACGATGACCAGCGCGGAGATCTTGTCCTTGGCACTCCATACCGAGAACCAGACTTCGTCGCCGGCCATGTTGTACTCCGGCTGGACGATGCGCTTGGCGCCGTCATCCTTGATACCCGCCCATTCGCCGATCGGCAGCACTTCGTATCCCTTGTCGAGATTCCTGATGTCGAACACGGCGATCGACTGGCTGTTGGCGGCTTCCGGATTGAGCGGCGTATCGACCCACAGGTTCGTCGACTTCGGATGGGTCTTGATGAACAGCGAACCGCCACCCTGCGCCTTGAGGGTTTGCACCACGCGCCAGGCCTGATCCTTGTGCTTCACCGGGTCGGTACCGATCAGGCGGATGGTCTGGGCGCCGAGGTGGGGGGGGGGCCGGGCCGGGCCGAACTTCGGATGCACGAAGTTGGCGCCGCGACCGGGGTGCGGCACCTTGCCCACGTCGACCAGCGCGGCCAGTTTGTCTTCCTTGGTGTCGACCACGGCGATCTTGTTCGAGGCGTTGGCCGCGACCAGGAAGTAGCGCCCGGTCGAATCCATGCCGCCGTCGTGGAGGAACTGCGCGGCGTTGATGCTGGTGATTTTCAGGTTGGTCAGGTCCTTGTAGTTGACCACCAGAATCTTGCCCGTTTCCTTGGCATTGACGATGAACTCGGGGTTGTAGTGCGACGAGACGATCGCCGCAACACGGGGCTCCGGATGGTATTCCTGGGTGCCGACCACCATGCCGCGCGTCGATTCGAGGCGCAGCGGCTTCAGGGTGTCGCCTTCCATGATGACAAATTGCGGTGGCCAGTAGGTGCCGGCAATCGCGTACTTGTCTTCGTAGCCCTTGAACTTGGAGGTCTCGACCGAACGTGCTTCGAGGCCGACCTTGATCTCGGCGACGTTGCCGGGTTCTTCCATCCACAGGTCGATCAGGTTGATGCGGGCATCGCGACCGATGACATAGAGGTAGCGGCCGGATTGCGACATGCGCGAAATGTGCACCGCGTAGCCGGTCTTGAGGATCTTGACGATCTTCTTCGTCTTGCCGTCGATCAGTGCAATCTCGCCCGCGTCACGCAAGGTGACGGAGAACAGGTTGCCCAGGTCGAGCTTGTTCATCTTTTTGGTCGGGCGCTTGGAGGGCGGCACGGTGACCTTGAGCGAGGCCATCATTTCCTTCATACCCCATTCCGGCGGCGTCGGCGGCTCCTGCTGGATGTAGCGCGCCATCAGGTTGACTTCGGCATCGGTCAGTTCGCCCGAGGTGCCCCAGTTCGGCATGCCACCGGGCGAGCCGTACTGTCAGCGGCTTGCCGGTGGCGCCCTTGCGCAGCACGCCGTGGCAGCCGGCGCAGCGCTGGAAGTAAATGTTTGCACCCGTCTGGAACTCCACCTCGGTCATCGGTGGCGCCTTGGGGTTGGTGTTCTGGTGGACTATCGCCGCGCCGACGGGCGACGAGTCACCCGCCTGGTAGCTTTTCTCGGACGGGTTTCTTTGTTCCTGGGTCTTGACCTGGGCAGTGACCGTGGCCACCCCCAGCGGCAGCGTCAGTGCAATGATCAGTCCGGCTTTGCGCCAGGCCGAGTAGCGGTAATTCTCCATGCTCTCCCCCTTTATATTATTGATATATAAATAAAAATCGCTTATAGCGAGCGCGGAGGGTGCCCGACATTGGCTTTCGTTCTTTTGATCAGGATCAAATGAGCATCACTTGACCAGGACTTTCATCCGTTCGCTTTGCCCGGCAATTCTTGAGATAAAAAGCTTTATATATCAATGTATTTCCCGCGCGCGCTGACCTGTGGCGCATCTCGGCCGGAGGGGGGTCATTTTTTGGAGCCGGGCTTGATTTTTTGCGAATATAAGCATATACTGATATTCATGCTGATACTTCCCCGTCTCCTCCCCAAGGGCTCTCTCCTCCTTCTGACCGCCCTTGGTTTCCTGCTCGCCGGCTTTTTGCCGGCGAGCAGTTCTTCTTTTGCGGCAGACGCGGCGCCGACCAGCGTGGTCGTCCAATTGCGTGAAGTCGATCTCGGCTTTCCGGTCGAGGCTACGGTCGAGGCGGTGCATCAGGCCACGGTCGCGGCGCAGATTGCCGGCCGCGTGCTCGATGTTCGCGTTGATGCCGGGCAACGGGTCAAGCAAGGCGAACTGTTGATGCGGCTCGATGCGCGCGAGGCGGCCGGCTCGGACGCCAGTGCGCGGGCCACGCTGGAGCAGGCCCGCGTCGCGTATGAACGGACAAAGAATCTTCATGCGCAGAAGTTCGTCAGTCAGGCCGCACTCGATCAGGCTGCCGCGACATGGCAGGCGGCGCAGGGGACGGCGGCATCCTCCGGGGCCGGGCTGTCGCACGGATCGGTCACCGCGCCTTTCGCTGGCGTGGTGGCGCAACGACATGTCGAGTCGGGCGAGATGGCGGCCCCCGGCAGGCCGCTGGTGACGGTGTTTGATCCCAGGGGCTTGCGCGTGGTCGCCAGCCTGCCCCAGTACAAACTGGCTGAACTGAAGAAAGCCAGCCGCGCGCGGGTCGAGTTTCCGGAAACCGGCATCTGGGTTGACGCGGTTCGCGTCGAAATATTGCCCACGGTGGATGCTCGCAGCCATACCGCGATGGCGCGCCTGTACCTTCCGGAAAACATCGAGGGCGTGGTGCCCGGCGCTTACGCGCGGGCCCATTTCACCATCGGTCGGGCGCAGAAACTCGCCGTGCCGGCAGCGGCAGTTCTCCGGCGTGGCGAAGTTACCGCAGTGTATATAGTGGACGACAAAGGCGGCGCGCGCCTGCGCCAGGTGCGGTTGGGCGAAGCGGTGTCCGGCGGCGAACTCGAAGTGCTGGCCGGCATCAACCCCGGCGAGCGGGTGAGTCTGGTGCCCGTCAAGGCCGGGATCGACCTGAAGACGCCGGCTGCGCACTGACATCGATCAAATTCAGTCATGGCTACAACAACTCGAATAATGACCGTTTCGCGTTTATGGTCTGATACTCTCCTGTTCGCTTATAACCAGACTCAGGAGGAGACGTAATGGCCCACATCGTAATTCTCGGCGCCGGCATCGGTGGCATGCCCGCAGCCTATGAAATGAGTGAAATGCTTCGCTCAGGCGACAAGCTGACGGTGATTTCCAACAATCCGATGCACCATTTCACGCCGTCGAATCCCTGGGTCGCGGTCGATTGGCGCAAGCGGGGCGATATCGAGGTGGAAATCGCTCCCTTGCTGGCGAAGAAAAAGGTCGACTTCATTCCGGTCGGCGCCAAGCGTGTCCATCCCGACAAGAATCAGATCGAGCTCGACGATGGTCGCAGCATCGACTACGATTTCCTGGTGATCGCCACCGGCCCCAAACTGGCTTTCGAGGAAGTCGAAGGCCTCGGACCGAATGGCCACACTCATTCGATTTGCCACGTCGATCATGCGGTCGAGGCGGAAAAAGCCTGGCAGGAATTCGTCAAGGACCCCGGTCACGTGGTCGTGGGTGCGGTGCAGATGGCGTCGTGTTACGGTCCGGCCTACGAGTTCGCCATGATCATGGATACCGATCTGCGTCGGCGCAAGATTCGCGACAAGGTTCCGATGACCTTCGTTACAGCCGAACCCTACATCGGGCATCTCGGGCTGGGCGGCGTTGGCGATTCCAAGGGTCTGATGGAGTCGGTCATGCGCGACCGCCACATCAAGTGGATCTGCAATGCCAAGACCACCAAGGTCGAGGCCGGCAAGATGTACGTCACGGAACACAATGATGACGGCACGCCGAAAAAGGAACATGTGCTCGAGTTCAAGTACTCGATGATGCTGCCGGCCTTCAAGGGTATCGATGCCGTGTTCGGCATCGAGGGCCTGACCAATCCGCGCGGCTTCATCCTGATCGACGCCTTTCAGCGCAATCCGAAGTTCAAGAACATTTATTCGGTGGGCGTCTGCGTTGCGATTCCGCCGGTCGAGGCAACACCGGTGCCTACCGGCGCGCCGAAGACCGGCTACATGATCGAGTCGATGGTCAACGCCACGGTGCACAACATTCGTGAAGCAATGGACGGCAAGGAGCCGACGCACAAGGCCACGTGGAACGCGGTTTGCCTGGCTGACTTCGGCGACAACGGGGCCTGCTTCGTGGCGCTGCCGCAAATTCCTCCGCGCAATGTGAGCTGGTTATCGCAGGGCAAATGGGTGCATCTGGCAAAGATCGCCTTCGAAAAGTTTTACATGCGCAAGATCAGGAAGGGCACCAGCGAGCACGTGTTCGAAAAGATGGTGCTCAACTCATTGGGCATCATGAAGTTGAAGGACAAGTAAGCACAAGGTCGACGCGAGGACGCGAGCAAAGCGGATCAATAGACAGAGAGGCCTGACAGAAACGGACTGACTTTCCCGCCTGCTCCTCTGCGTCTTTGCGTCGACTCTTTTAACGGCGGTTTCAAACAGAGGTGATGGTGGGAATTTCAGGCAGGATCGCGGAATACTTTCTCAGGAATTCCCTGACGCCCTTGATCGCGCTGATCGCGCTGCTCCTTGGCGTGGGCGCGACGCTGATCACGCCGCGGGAGGAAGAGCCGCAGATCAACGTCACCATGGCCAATGTCTTCGTCCCCTTCCCGGGGGCGTCGGCCCGCGACGTCGAGGCTCTGGTAGCGCGCCCCGCAGAGCAGGTGCTGTCCCGCATTGCCGGCATCGAACACATCTATTCGGTCTCGCGTCCGGGCATGGCGGTGATTACCGTACAGTACCAGGTTGGCGAGGACCCGATCCAGGCCCTGGTGCGCCTCTACGACACCATAAATTCCCATCGCGACTGGCTGTCGCCCAATCTCGGCGTCATGGAGCCGATCATCAAGCCCAAGGGCATCGATGACGTACCCATCGTTACGCTGACCTTTTACAGCACCGATCCGCTCAAGTCCGCCTTCGAAATGCAGCAGGTGGCGCGCGCCACCGAGATCGATCTGAAGCGCATTCCCGGTACGCGCGACGTGGCCACCATCGGCGGCCCCGGCCACGTGATTCGTGTCGTCATGGACGTCGATCGGATGAATGCGCATGGCATCACCGCGCAGGATCTGAAGGCGGCCTTGCAGGTGTCGAATGCCTCCCAGCCGGCCGGCAGCCTGGTCAGCGGCAACCGCGAGGTGCTGGTCCAGACCGGCACCTACATAGAATCCGCGGCAGACGTGAAGCGTCTGGTGGTCGGCGTCTTCGAGCGCAAGCCGGTGTATCTGGCCGACGTCGCCCAGGTGGTCGATGGCGCCGACCAGCCGCTGCGCTACGTCTGGCATGGAGACCGCAAGGGGGAGTCGCCTGCGGTGACGCTGTCGGTATCCAAGAAGCCCGGCGTCAACGCCGCTGATGTTGCGGAAGCCGTAATTGCCCGCGCCGAAGGGCTCAAGGGCACCGTGATTCCCGAAGGCGTTGAATTCACCGTGACGCGCAACTACGGCGCCACGGCAACCGACAAGGCACAGAAGCTGATTGGCAAGCTGGTGTTCGCCACCGGCTTTGTCGTCCTGCTGGTCCTGTTTGCCTTGGGCCGGCGCGAGGCGGTGATCGTTGGCACGGCGGTGACGCTGACGCTCGCGGCCACACTGTTTGCGTCTTGGGCCTATGGCTTCACGCTCAATCGCGTGTCGCTGTTTGCGCTGATCTTTTCCATCGGCATCCTGGTCGACGATGCCATCGTGGTGGTGGAGAACATCCATCGCTGGTCCCTGCTGCACCCCGACAAGCCGCTGTGGCAGATTATCCCGCCCGCGGTTGATGAGGTCGGCGGGCCGACGATACTGGCCACCTTCACCGTGATCGCGGCGCTGCTGCCGATGGCCTTTGTTTCCGGCTTGATGGGGCCGTACATGAGCCCGATCCCGATCAACGCGTCGATGGGCATGTTCATTTCCCTGGCGATTGCTTTCGTCATTACCCCCTGGCTGGCCCTGAAGATGATGAAGCCGGCCGGCCACGGCAGCGATGGCGGCCACGCCGATCCGCTGACGGGCAAGCTCGACCGCTTCTTCCGCCGCATCATGACGCCGCTCCTCGATCCGCGTACCGGGCAGGCGGCGCGACGCAAGCTGTGGCTCGGCATTCTGGTGGCGATCCTTGCCTCGGTCAGCCTCGGCTTCTTCAAGCTGGTGGTGCTGAAGATGCTGCCTTTCGACAACAAGAGCGAGTTCCAGATCGTGCTCGACATGCCGGTTGGCACGCCGCTCGAGGAAACCGCCAAGGTGCTGCGCGAAATGTCTGCCGAGATTGCGCAGGTGGCGGAGGTCGCCGACTACCAGGCCTATGCAGGCGCCGCCAGCCCGATCAACTTCAACGGTCTGGTGCGCCAGTACTACCTGCGCAGTGCGCCGGAAATGGGTGACATTCAGGTGAATCTGGTGGGCGGCAAGCAGCGCCATCGCCAGAGCCATGAGATTGCCGTTTCGGTGCGCGACCGGGTGGTGGCCGTGGCGAAGAAGCATGGCGGCAATGCCAAGGTGGTCGAAGTGCCGCCGGGGCCGCCGGTGATGTCGCCGATCGTCGCCGAGATCTACGGCCCCGACTATGCCGGGCAGATCGCCGTGGCGAAGCAGGTACGCGCAGCCTTCGAGAGCACGACAGATATCGTTGGCGTGGACGATTCGGTCGACGCGGACGCGGAAAAGCTGGTGCTGCGCGTGGCCCAGGCCAAGGCGGCGCTGCTCGGTGTGGCGCAAAAGGACATTGTTGACGTAGTGCGCATGGGACTGTCCGGCGAAGACGTGACGCCGGTCCATGACGGCGACGTCAAATACGAGATCCCCGTGCGCATCGTCCTGCCCGCGGAGCGTCAGAACAGCATCGATCAGTTGCTCAAGCTCAAGGTACGCAGTCGTGACGGCCAGATGGTGCCGGTCTCCGAAGTGGTGGAAATCAGGCGCACATTGCGCGAGAAGGTGCTCTATCACAAGGATTTGCTGCCGGTGGTTTTCGTCACCGGCGACATG
>JAPLRA010000140.1 GCA_026399445.1 Sulfuritalea sp. | reverse complement strand
TAGAGTGCAACGGCTTCTTCCTGCCGGCCGGCCCGATGGTGCTCCACCGCTTGCCGGAGCGTTTGTTCAATGTTCAGGAGGGCAACTTGCCGCGGCGGCTCGGTGTTTGTCATGATGGATCCAGGTGGCAGTCAACAAAGCGAGAATACAGCCGTGGTTGGAGTTTTCTGGCAGGAAAATGGCCGGTATTGCTGCTTGTTCAAGCGGGTCGTATAGCTTGAGCTTGTCCCGTCACTTCGAAGGATTCCGCCAACTATCCGTCAGTGAATATAGGAAGGCAACCAAGTCTTCTACAGGCTTCTGATCTTCATACAAAACCGGGTTGCTTTTCAGTATTTTCGCCTTGATTCGTTCTCGCAAAAGTGGGTCGCTGGCGATCTCGACTGCTTTCCGGGCATATCCCTCGGTGTTCTCGGCGATGCATTCCGTCAAGTCAAACATCTCGCAAAAATACGCTCCAACCCGTCCCCGCATAAATTTCCCGGCTCTGGTGACCAGCGGTGTGCCGGTTATGGCTGCAATGGCGCTGATGAAGTCGGCTGGATCCTTCAGCCAGGGCAAAAAGACGATTCGCGGCCTAAGCTCTGCCGGAATAGTGCTCTCGAAGCGTTTCAGCAGGGCTGTCTTCCACCATGACCGCCGCCAATCTTCAAATAGAACAACCACGCCATTGCCATCAAGCTGCAGTATTCTGGCTATTGCCTCATCGAAATCAGGATGAAGTTTTTGTAGGCTCATGGGACACATGTAAATGTGCCGCCCGGTCGGCAAGTTCAGTTCGTGGCGGGATTTGATCTGTGCCGGTAGCGCCGGACGCTCGAAATGAACCAATGGCCTGGGCAAACGAACCAACTTCTCGCTGTAGTGCTCGTTGGCACCCAGCGGCTCCATTCGATCAACCGACAAAAAATAGTCCATAGTGGCTATGCCTGTCGTCACCGGATGGCCACCCAAAACACACTGCGTTCGGGCCAAACGAGAAAATGCCAGGAAATAGCTCAATGGCTCCATCCCGATATCGAGGTAGACCAGAACGTCCAACTCCAGCGCGGCAATCATTTCCCGGGCTCGAACCAGGTTGTAAGGCAACCGCACGCGCTGACCGACAAACTCCGAGTAGAGTTTTTCATCGATGGGCTGGTTGGAAATTAGGCTTACTTGAAATTGCTCTTTCAATGACAATGCTTCGATTATTTGGCTAAAACAAAGTGAGACGGAATGCTGGTACAGAAACCTGGACAAAAAGCCGACGCGAATCTTTTTCGTGGCATCTGATTTCGGTTTGATGCAGTGAGGAGCGATATAGAGCAGTGATGGGCAGACTTGCTCGTAGTATTTCGCCACTTTGACTTGCAAGTCCCGGTCATTCAAGCCGTGGTAAGCCAAAAAGAAGTTGGTCTCCCCGACACTCATCAATGGGTCGTCAATAGTCACCTTGTCCGCAATCAATTTATCCAGGTTTCGTTCAAACTCCGCGCTTCTTTTGTGCCTGCGCCACAAAAGCCCAATTGGCGGGCCTTGGCGTAGCTCGCCTTGGCCTCGTCCAGTCGCCCCAGACTCTTGAGGGGGTTGCCCAAATCGAAATGCGCCTCAGCCAAATCCGGCTCGATCTCGAGCGCCCGCCGGTAGCTGGCTTCGGCCTCCTCCGGGCGATTCAGGTTATGTAGAACGCCGCCCAGGTTGCAATGCAACCCAACGATATCCGGCGTGATCTCCAGCGCCCGCCGGTAGCTGGCTTCGGCCTCAACCAGTCTGTTCAAGGTATGAAGAGTGACACCCAAGCAGCCATGCGCGTTGGCGTACTCCGGATTGATCTGCAGCGCCCGGCGCAGAATCGTTTCGGCCTCGTCCAGCCGCCCCAACTCCTTGAGGGTGATGCCCAGGTTACTAAGCGCATCCACGTAATCCGGATTGATTTCCAGCGCCCGCCGGTAGCTGGCTTCGGCTTCGCCGAGTCGCCCAAGGTCCTGAAGGGTAACGCCCAGATTGAAATGCGCCTCGACGTCCCGTGGCGACAGTGCTGCCGCCTTCTGCATGGGGACCAGCGCGTCCGCAGTCCGCCCCATCTGTTTGTATGCCGCTCCCAAGGCCTTCCATCCAAACTCGTGCTGAGGGAAGCGCACGGTCATCGCCTGAGCGAGTGTTGCTGCTTCCGCGAAGCGCCCCTGGCCAAACAGATCTACCAGTGAATCTATCTCTTTCGGGCCGGGACTCTTTCCCTTGTACGGGGAAGATTTTCCGGCCGATTTAACCGGCTTGGCAGGCTTCGCCTTGGGCTCCTCTGCAACCCGCGTCCCGTCTTCCAGACGCGCGGCCAGCGCCTCCACTTCTTCCCCTTGCAGTCCTTGTTGGCGGGCCATTGCCAGTACTTCGCGGGCCGTCTCCAATTGGCCGGCTTGAAACAGGGCGTCGATGTAATTCAGCCAGTACCGCTCGCGCGACGGGTCGGCCTCCAGCGCCGCCATGAAATACGGCAGCCCGGCGGCAGGTTGGTTGACCTGCACCGCCATTGCCCCCATGTTGTTGTTGGCTTCGGCGTGGCATGGATCGGCCTCAAGAATGGACTGATAGAGTGCAACGGCTTCTTCCTGCCGGCCGGCCCGATGGTGCTCCACCGCTTGCCGGAGCGTTTGTTCAATGTTCAGGAGGGCAACTTGCCGCGGCGGCTCGGTGTTTGTCATGATGGATCCAGGTGGCAGTCAACAAAGC
>JAPLRA010000074.1 GCA_026399445.1 Sulfuritalea sp. | reverse complement strand
GAATGCCCAAGGCCGAGGCATCGAGATCGAACTGCAGGCCGAGCACGGGCGCCAGCAACACCAGCGGCAAACCGCACAACAACCAGTGGGCTAGTATTTTACCGGCAACCAGCACCCCCAAGGGAGACGGCGACAAGGCCATTTGCTCAAGAGTGCCATCGACATGATCGGCCGCAAACAGGCGCGGCAGGCCAAGCAGGGTCGCCAGCAGCGCGGCGACCCAGAGAATGCCGGGAGCAATCTTCTTCAGCAGCACCGGTTCCGGGCCGATCCCGAGCGGAAACAGGCTGGTGACGATGACGAAAAAGAATACCGCCGTCAGCACTTCGCTCTTGCGCCGCAGCGCCAGCAGCAGATCACGGCGTACGGTAGCCAGAAACGCATTCATAGGACCAGCGCCTTGCCGCCCGGCACGGGCAGCGGCTGATGGCTGGTCAGCACCGCCATCCCCCCTGCGGACAAATGCTCGGCGATCAGTTCGCCCAGCAGTTTCACCGCGGCAACATCGAGCGCGTTGAAGGCCTCGTCCAACACCCACAGAATAGCGGGGCGGGTCAGCAAGCGGGCCAGCAGCACGCGCCGTTTCTGGCCGGCCGACAGCACGCGCACCGGCAAGTCCTCGCGGCCGCGCAAACCAAGGCGGATCAAGGCGGCCAAAGCAGCGCGTTGATCCAGCGCGATGCCGTCCAGCGCGGCGGCAAGTTGCAGATTCTCGAGCGGCGTCAGGTCTTCCTTGACGGCGGCATGATGACCCAGATAAATCAGGTCACGATGGAACTCGGTCGACGGCGTCGGCTCGTCGCGCCAGCGAATCTCCCCGGCATCGGCGGGCGAAAGACCCACCAGAAGGCGCATCAGGCTGGTCTTGCCGGAGCCGTTTTCGCCTTGCACGTGCAGCCACTCGCCCGCAGCGAGCGAGAAGCCGACGTCGGAAAAAAGGCGGCGTTCGCCGCGCGAACAGGCGAGACCTGAAACATTGAGCATGGGCCAATTGTGCCCGAAACGGCTTCGCTGCGTCTTGTGTCGGGTCAAGCCGACGGTCGCACCGGCAGCAACACTGTCGCGATCGCGGTCATTACCAGCACCAGCGCGGCAAAGTCCTGCCAGCGCGGCGCCTCGTTCAAAAACACCATGCCGCTGAACACCCCCACCACCGGAACGATCAGCGAACCCAGGGAGGACACGGCTGCGGGCACCATTTGCACCAACTTGTTCCAAGCCCAGTAACAGAACAGCAAACCGATGAACACGTTGTACCAGAAGCCGAACATGGGCCAGAAACTGACCCGACCCCACTCGACACCTTCCAGTGCATGGCCGGCCAGTGCAATCGGGATCCCGCCGAGCAAGGCTTGCCAGGCCGTCAGCGAAGTGATCGGCATCGGCAGTGGATCGCGTTTGTAGATCACCAGCCCGCCGGCCCAGAAGATCGCTGCAACAAGCATGAGCATCACACCGGTCGGCGCCCGGCCAAGATTCTCGAACTCGGCACCGATCAGCAGCGCCATGCCTCCCATCCCCAACGCAAGGCCAATCAGCCGCCGTCGCGTCAGCGGCTCATTCAGAAACCAGGCCGAAAGCAGTGCGCTCCAGATCGGCATGGTGTAGCCGAGGATGGCCGCCCGCCCCGAAGGCAACAGGCTCACGCCATAGATGGCGAACATGTTCCAGCCGACGATATTGCATGAAGCCATGGCGAACAGTTGCGGCCAGCGCCCGGTTGGAACCCTCAACGACTGACCGGAAAACCATGCGATGCCGAACAGACCGACGGAAGCCAGCAGGATGCTGTCGCCCCGAAATATCCAGCGCGGGATCTCGGTGATGACGACTTTCATGATCGGCCAGTTGAAGCCCCATCCAAGCGAGAGCAGGCCAAGCAGGAAAAATGCGGCGCGCGGAATGGGGGCGGAAGACATGGTGCGCGAGTGTCGCATGGCAATGCACGCTTTACAATTCGCCCATGCCGCCCCTCTACCTGATGCCATTGCTGGCGATCGCCGCCCTGCTGTCACTGGCGACCTCGGGGCTGCTGCTGATCACGGGACGCGCGACACCGCAACTGGCTGCCCATGTCGCCTTCGCGCTGGGCGTACTGCCCTTGATTCTGGCGGCGATGAGTTATTTCGTCCCGGTGTTGACGCGCAGTGGCGCCGCCGGCTTGGCCGCATGGGGGCCACCTCTGCTGGCTTGGACCGGCGCGGCATTGGCGGTTTTTTCGTTCGCCAGCGATTTTTCGTCGACCGGCCTGGCCCTGGCGTCGGCGTTGGCCGGGCTTGCCGCATTGAGCTTGGGTGGCTGGACCGTCAACCGCGCCCGCCAGATGTTCGGTCCGCGTCACCGGGGACTGGACTGGTATCTGGCGGCGCTCGCGTTTCTGCTGCTGGCATTGCTGGCAGTCTTGCTGATGCCCCTGTTGCCGGCCCAGCGCAACGCCCTGCGCCTGTTTCACCTGCATGCCAATCTGCTCGGCTTCGTCGGGCTTACCGCATTGGGCACCCTGCAGGTGTTGCTGCCCACCAGCCTGGGACAAGCGGACCCCGGTGCCGCGTTGCGTCTGCGGCGTGACCTCAAATGGGCCGCAGCCGGCGCACTGCTGATTGCGGTGGGGGCCTCCTCATTGCTTCCGGCCTCTGCCTCGAAGATTGCGCCGGCTCTGGCGTTGCTCGGCACCGCGATGTACGGATGGGTTGTCGTACGCATGCTGCATGCATGGCTTTCGTTGTTTGGCAATACTCTGCGACAGATGCACAGTGCGGCGTCTTCGCTGACGGCTGCGGCGCTCGGCTTGCTGGGCTTGCTGGGCTTGGGCGTTGCTCATGAGTTCGGGTGGCTGCCGGCTCGTCCCGCAGTCACCGGGTTCGTCATCGCTTTCCTATTACCGCTGGTGAGCGGAGCCGCCGCGCATCTGCTGCCGATCTGGCTGCGTCCAGGCATTCAGGGGCCGTGGCACCGAAACCTGCGTGGCAGGCTCTGCCGCTGGAGCGGGCTGCGCGGCCTGTCCCTGCTACTGCTCGGACTGGCTATCGCTGCGTTATCGTGATTCCACGGGAAGGAATGTATCCGCAATGCAGGGATTGAAAAAAAACGATAGCATAGTGCCTTGACCACCCACCAGCAGGAGAACGCCATGGCCCGCAAGAAGAAACTCGATTTCAGCGACATCGCAACCGATCGCAAAAAGGAAAACCTCAATCAGAAAGACTTCTGGGCGCGGTATGGCGTCACGCAGTCGGGCGGCTCCCGCTATGAGTCAGGCCGCAACATTCCAAAGCCGCTGGCGATCCTGCTCTGGTTGCATCGCTCGGGGAAGATCACCGACAAGGACCTGAGCGATTCGCTGAAGTAGAAGATTCCCGACGCATATCGGCATCGGAATTCATCGTGTGCCGATCTTTCGGCAACAGTCGTGTCTGATGCCGACGCGCTAGCCGGTTGCCTGAAGGTCCTGCGCCCGTGTCGCCTCGGAGCAAAGGTCAAGAAAAAGCCGAATCAACTTAATTAGTTGATTCGGCTTATTATTTGGTGGGCTGTGAGTGGCTCGAACACTCGACCTACGGATTAAGAGTCCGCTGCTCTACCAACTGAGCTAACAACCCGAACTGCAAATTATATATTACGGTGGTGGGTCGGGCGAGATTCGAACTCGCGACCAACGGATTAAAAGTCCGCTGCTCTACCGACTGAGCTACCGACCCGGCCTAGAAGGGCGCGAATCGTACAGACCTTCCCTGATGCTGTCAAACTTGACAGCAAAATTGCATAACTTGCGTATATCGTCAGCAAACGGACGAAAAAAACGCAACCCGGTTGGGGTTGCGCTTAATCCACACCAAAGGAGGAGGGTGGAGGAGACGAGCAAATTCTTCCATAGCTTTTGTTGCATTGCAAGACTTTTTTGTGCGTTGCGCAACCCACCACCCATGCGCCCGGTTGTTTGAAGTCAAACCACTTGATTTTGTTGATTTTTAACAGATTAATTTTTTGTTTGGAATCAGCAGGTTTGTCTATACCGGCACGAACCGGTAACCAGGACCGGCGACTTTACCCGGTTTGATGCGGTGCCACACTCACACTTTGGCCTCGCCGCTAGAATGCTGGATGTTCATTGAAGGAGTGAGCGGCATGGAATGCACGGTACGCTGGCATGAGGGGATGAGCTTTGTTGCCGAGACCGGCAGCGGACATCTGGTGTGCATGGACGGAGCGCCCGAAGCGGGCGGACACAATCTGGCGCCGCGGCCCATGGAACTGCTGCTGGCGGGCACCGGGGGCTGCACGGCCTTCGATATCGTCCTGATCCTGAAACGAGGCCGCCACGAAGTCAGCGGATGCGAAGTGAAGCTTCAAGCCGAGCGCGCAGAGTCAGACCCAAAGGTATTCACCAGCATCAACATGCACTTCGTGGTGACCGGGAAGAAGCTCAAACCGGAAGTGGTCGAGCGCGCAGTGAGGCTGTCCGCGGAAAAATACTGCTCTGCCTCAATCATGCTGGGCAAGACCGCGTCGATCACCCACAGTTTCGAGGTGATCGACGCTTCTCAGGCAATGTAGGAAACCTTGGTCATCAGCTTCGATGAAAGCTTCATGGCCAGTTTGACCGGGGGCGGAAGTTCCCGCGCACCGTAGTAACTTGCCGTTTCAGCATGATGCCCCTCATCGACCTTCATCTGCTCCAGCACTTCCCATGACTTGCGATCCTGCGGCGGCAGGCTGGTCTTGTGACTCTCGAGGTGCCCCTCCACCTGACGCTCGGTTTCGGCCAGAAAGCCGAGACTCCACGGGTCCAGTTGAGATGCTCTGTTTCTTCCCATGCGGCCTGTTCCAGCTCGCGTTTGACGGCAGGATCGCGCGAGCTCAATGCCTGGCCCTGGTAAAGCGCCTGGGCGCAGATTTCACCGCAATGGTTGACGCGCATCAGGGCAGCGACGTGGCGCTTCTCGGCGTCGCTCATCGCCGCCTCGGGCAGGTCGTCTCCGGGCATCGGGCGGCGGGTCGGGGCCGAGGCGAAGACCGCGCGCAGCGCCTTGTCGAATTCCGGAATGAGGGTGTCGATCAACGAGAACTCCCCGATATCAATTTGAATTGGGATGCTTGCCCAGGCGCAGAGCGTTGCGGCCTTCATCAGCGGTAAATATGGCATTCCCCATCGGGCAAAACAGGTCGCGGCTCAATGCGGCGTGGTGGCGGTTGACCGGCTTGTTTTCGATGGGTCGCCAGTCTATCCGGGCGGCGCGCGACTTGCTCCAGGTACCGTCGCTGCGGCCCGTGGCGTAATGCTTCCATCTCATTTCCTTGCAATGCATGCCTTCGAAGCTGACATTCGTGGCTCCGCCGGAGGTCTGGACCACCAGCACATACCGCACCACGCCGTCGGCGCCGACGGCGAGTGTGCTCGCGTCAATAAGATACTTGTTGGTGGTCACGGCGCTGACGTAGAACTCGACCAGATTTTCCTTCTTGGGAAAGGCAGACACTTCGATCTCGAGTTCCTGCCAGGGCTTTTCGTCATCATCACCCTGATAGGTATTCGGCCCCACATGGCTATTCGGGTCGATGTTCTGCGCGCCCGCACTTATCGCCAGCCCGACGAGAAAGAGTCCCAACCAGAGCTTCGTCACTTCGGGTCGTCCACGACACCCATCTCCCAGCGCGGTACGCGCTCGTCCGGATGCACAAACAAAAGGCGCGCCAGTTCGAGCAGAGCGGCCTCATACACGCCGCGCTTGAACTCGATCACGTTGCTCAGCGGAATCCAGTAGCTGTTCCAACGCCAGGCATCGAATTCCGGATGCTCGCTGGCGCGCAGACAGACGTCGCTGTCACGGCCGACCAGACGCAGCAGAAACCAGATCTGTTTCTGCCCTCTGTAGGTGCTGCGCCATTCGCGGCGAACCCAGTGCTTCGGCACCTCGTAGCGCATCCAGTCGCGCGTGCGGCCAATGATCCGCACATGCTCGGGTTTGAGGCCGGTTTCCTCCTCCAGTTCGCGCAGCATCGCCTGCTCGGGCGTTTCGCCCTTCTTGATGCCACCTTGCGGGAACTGCCAGGAATGTTCGCGTATGCGTTTGCCCCAAAACACCTCGTTGCGACTGTTGACCAGAACGATGCCGACGTTCGGGCGAAAGCCTTCACGATCGAGCATGATGCATATTCCAATGATTGACTGGGGTCCATTCTTCCACAATCGCGGGCCGCTGGAAAGTCGCATCTGCCACCTCTGCAAATTCGCGGCCGCAGGTAAAATGCCGCTTTCCCGCTTTTCAGCCTACAGCCATGCGCGCCAGCCAGTTTTTCATCGCCACCCTCAAGGAAGCCCCCTCGGACGCCGAAATCGTCAGCCATCAGTTGATGTTGCGTGCCGGCCTGATCCGTCGCCTGGCCGGTGGCATCTATACCTGGATGCCGATGGGTCTGCGCGTTTTGCGCAAAGTGGAAAACATCGTGCGCGAGGAAATGGATCGCGCCGGAGCCATCGAACTGCTCATGCCGGCCGTACAACCGTTTGAATTGTGGGAAGAATCCGGGCGCGGCCCGAAGTACGGTCCCGAACTGCTGCGCTTCAAGGACCGCCACCAGCGTGACTTTGTGATCGGCCCCACCCACGAAGAGGTCATCACCGACGTGGTGCGCCGCGAAGTGAAGAGCTACCGCCAGTTGCCACGCCATTTCTACCAGATCCAGACCAAGTTCCGCGACGAGATCAGGCCGCGCTTCGGCGTCATGCGAGGGCGTGAGTTCCTGATGAAGGACGGCTATTCCTTCCACACGAGTTACGCCGACCTGGAACGCGAATACCGCAACATGTACGACACCTACAGCCGCATCTTCACCCGGCTGGGGCTGCATTTCCGCGCCGTGGCGGCCGACACCGGCGCCATCGGCGGCACCGGCTCGCACGAATTTCATGTACTGGCGGATTCCGGCGAGGATGCGATCGCCTTCTGCCCCGCATCGGACTATGCGGCGAACGTCGAACTTGCCGAGGCGGTTGCTCCGGCAAAAGTTCCCGCAGGGACGCAGAGCGCTGGCGCTGGTGCCACGGCGGCAATGGAGAAGAAGGCCACGCCGGGCAAGACCAAGTGCGAAGACGTGGCGGCTTTCCTCGGCTTGCCGCTGACACAGACCGTCAAGGCCATCGCCGTCATGGCAGAGAAGGATGGAGCGAGCGAGTTCG
>JAPLRA010000327.1 GCA_026399445.1 Sulfuritalea sp. | reverse complement strand
TGTCCATGGACATGCGTGCCAACGACAAGGCCTGGCTCAAGCTCAAGCTCGACGCACTGGCAAGGACGCAGGACGACGACGCCTTCGAACTGCCGCTGCCGCCTAACGGCGAGCGCAAGCTGGTTCCCGGCGTGGTCTCGGCGCTGGCCCAGGTGGTGCGCTATCGCTGCGAGAAACTCGGCGCGCTGGATGGCTCCGAAGCCACCCCGGTGATCGACTGCATGTTCAGCCGCGATGAACCCAAGACCGGCACCGACGGAACGCTGTCATGGACGGTCGATGTGGTCAATCCGGCTGCCGGCGAAGAGTTCGTGCTGGGTCTGAAGGAAATCACCCTGCCCGATGGTGTCACGCGGCCCTACTCGGTGTGGCTCTCCGGCCACTACCCGCGTGCGCTGGACGGCCTGACGCGGCTCCTCTCGCTCGACATGCGCGTGCTCGACCCCGCCTGGATCGGCATGAAGCTGCGCAAGCTGACCAACTATGCCGAGCCGCTGGGTGATTTCATGGCCCGCGTCCCCGGCTCCAACAAGCAGCAGAACTGGCCCTCGACGGTGGCCTACATCGCGCGCCTGATCATGCATCGCTACGCCATGCTGCACATCCTCGACGAGCACGGCTACCCGACGCGCGAAATGGGCATCCTCGAAGTCCCCGAGCAGAAGAGCGGTGGCGTCAAGGTGATGCAGGGCTCGCTGTGTGGCGAATGCGGCAACTACACTGTCATTCGCAAGGACGGCTGCGATTTCTGCAGCGCCTGCGGTGCGGTGGGAACCTGCGGCTGAGCGATCCTCCCAGGCAAACAAAAAGCCCGGCTTTAGCCGGGCTTTTTGTTTCTGGCACGGTGCATCTCTGCCTATTCCTTCCCGGCAATCACCGCATCCAGTCGCTGCATCCACTTGAGCACCTCGCGTACGGTTTCCTCCGGTTGCTCGAAGGGAAAGAGGTGGGAGCCTTCCATCCAGCTGATGCGCCCTTGTGTGATGCGGTGCGTGGCAGCCAGCCCGACCTGACGGACCTCGCGCGAGCGCGTTCCGGCAATGAAGGCGACCGGCCCGCCGGGAGGATGCAACCGCAGATAGGGGACCAGGCGATGGGGCACCGTCGAGTAGATTTCTGCTTCGATTTCGGGGCGAAACTTCAGGCGTCGGGTTTTTCCGCTGCGGTCAGCCGGATCCTGTTCGGTGCCATGGTGGATGTAGTCGTTGAGAATGGCCGGATGCCAGCGCGCGAACATGGACTTCGCCGCAAAGTGCCGATGCGCCTCGCCCAGGTCCGGCCAGCGGTCGCGGCGCTTGACCGCGACCGCTGCAGGTGACAACCGCCCCATCTGACCGGTCGCCTTGGCGACGCTGATCAGGCCGGCTTTCCATCCATGCAGGACGGGTGAATCGAGCAGCACGATGCCGCGCACGCGCTCCGGGCGCTGGCCGGCCGCCAGCAGGCTCAGGTAGCCGCCCATCGAGTGCCCGACCAGCCAAAGGCGTGGCTGCAGCAGGCCGTCGATCAGCGCCGTGAGCTGCTGCGTCATGCCGCGCCAGCGGCGATCGACCGGGAATTGAGTGTCGTGGCCGAAATCCTCGACCGCAGCCACCTCATGGCCCGCGGCGCGCCAGCCGTCGAATAGCTGGCGGTAAGTCGAGGCGCTATAGCTGTTGGCGTGGGAAAAAACGATCATGCGCGGTGGGGTCAGGAAAGTGAAGCAAGCGGATTGGCCATCATTTCAGCCGCATAGAGGCGCTTTTCAGCGGGTGAGAGCTGCTTGAGG
>JAPLRA010000071.1:9896-15494 GCA_026399445.1 Sulfuritalea sp. | reverse complement strand
TTTCTCGCTGCCCCGGTGCTGTCCAACCCGGTGAATCCCACCGTGGTCAATGGCGCCGCCACCTTCAATCAGGTCGGCAACGTCCTGACGGTGACCAACAGCAACGGCGCCATCATCAACTGGGACAAGTTCTCCATCAAGGCAGGGGAAACCACCCATTTCGCCCAGACCTCGGCTTCCTCCAGCGTTCTCAACCGGGTTCTGAATGACCCGACCGCCATTTATGGCACCCTGAGCTCCAACGGCCGCGTCTGGCTCGTGAACCCCGCCGGCATCATGGTCGGCGCCGGGGGCCGGGTCGATGTAGCCGGCTTTGTCGCCAGCACGCTGAATATCAGCAACGAAAACTTCCTTGCCGGGCGCAACCTGTTCGTCAATGACGGAACCGCCAAAGACGTCATCAACCAGGGCGAAATCACCACGCCTGCCGGCGGCAGCGTGTACCTGATCGGCAGCAACGTCACGAACGAAGGCATCATCACCACCCCGAAGGGCGAGACCATTCTCGCGGCCGGCGTCACCGTCAGCCTGATCGACAGCGCCCTGCCCGGCGTCAAGGTCGACATCACCGGCGCCGCGGGCAACAGCACCAACCTGGGCACCATCACGGCGGAAGCCGGGCGCATCGGCATCGCCGGCGTCATCGTACGTAACAGCGGCCAACTCAATGCATCCTCCGTCGTCAACGAAGGCGGACGGATCTTTCTGCGCGCCAGTAAAGACGCTTACGTAGACGGCAATGGCCGCATCGTCACCACCGGTACCAAGGGCGGCAGCGTTGAAGTCCTCGGCAATCGAGTTGCGGTCATGGACAACGCCAGCATCGACGCCAGTGGCGTCAGCGGTGGCGGCACGATCAAAGTCGGCGGCGACTATCAGGGCAAGAACCAGGATATCCAGAACGCCAACATTACCTACTTCGGACATAACGCCAGCCTCAAGGCCGACGCCACGGGAGTCGGCGATGGCGGTACGGTGATTGTGTGGGCCGATGACGTCACACGGGCCTATGGAACCATCTCGGCCAGAGGCGGAGCGAGCGGTGGCAACGGCGGCTTTGTCGAGACTTCCGGCAAGCGATGGCTCAATTTCCTGGCAACGGTCGATACCTCTGCGCCCAAGGGCAAGACCGGAATCCTTCTACTTGATCCGACCGATATCGAGATCGTCTCAGGATCGGCGCTGGCGAATGGAATCTTGAGTGCTGGTACCGGCGTGTTTGACTGCGATCCAAACCCGCTTTCTACCATTGGCTGGGATACGATCCAGACGCAATTGAACAGCACGGATGTTGTCATTCAAACGAGTTCATCGAGTACCGGCGCCGATTTCGGCGGCACCATTTTCGTCAACGGCAGCCCCAGCGGTGCGCCAGTTCCAATCACGCACAGCTATTTCGACGAATCAGGCGTTTTCCGAAGCTACCCCAACACAAGTGGGCCAACCTACAACAGCGCGAACAAGCTTTCCTTGCTCGCGGAAAATGCGGTGGACATCAATGCGCCCTTCGGCAATGCCGGCACAGGGGCGATCACCATCGTTGCGGGGTGGGATAGCGTTGTTTCCGGAGGCAACCCCACTCCCCTGACGGCGCCACAGACTGTCGCCTATACGGGCGCAACCAGCCACAACATCAACTTCACCGCCGTGCTGGCAACCAAGGGTCCGCTGACGCTCAAGGCGACCGACACGGTGGACATCAATGCCGCGTCGAGTTGGGCCGGCATCGAGATGACGACTGGAACCCTCGATATCACAGCCAACAAGCTTGCCCTTACCGCCGGTAACAGTGGATCACCCGGCACGCAATACGGGGCGAGGATCGCCACCAATGGCGACCAGTACTTCAGCCTAGGGGCTTCTGGCGGCTTGTACCTCCAAGGAAGCAATCAAGCCGGCGGCTTTGGTGGTTCGGCCAGTATTGAACGATTCCTTGGTACCACGGGCGGCCAGAATTTCACGATGAATGTTGCTGGTGGCGAGATCAGTGTCGTTTCCGGCAGTGGCAACGGTGCCATTGCGCCAGGGCTCTGGAGCGGCGATTGCTTCAACGGCGGCTGCAGCGGCAACTTCGCCAGTATCTCGGATCGCGGCGGGCCAGGCGGCGGCGGGCAGACCATCGATTTCGTGAACGGCGGCATCATCACGGTTGTGGGAGGACAGGCCGGCAGCGGCAACTTCGCCGAAATCCATAGCAATGGCCCGCAGACTATTCAGAGTTCGCCTGGCAACCCGCTCACCATCAACATCACCGGCGGCACTGGCGGGGTGTTCAACGGAACAAACTATCTGACCAACGACGCCGGTATCGGCTCGAAGGTTTCGCAAACCATCAACACCTTCGGCGGCGCCCTGACGATGATCGGCGGCGGTGACGCCAACACCTATGGCGGCGCCTATCTGGGCGCACCGGTACAAAACCTGAGCTTTGGCAACGTCACTCTGACGGGCGGGGCAAGCAACACTCAGGATGCGGACGGTTTGGGCTCTCCGGTGGCGATTGGCGAGAAGAACAGCGCCAACGTGACCATGAGTGTGTACAGCTTGACCATTACCGGCGGGCTTGGCACGGCTTCGCCGGTGGGGATCGGTTCGCTGAACGGTTCGGCCAGCGTTGTCATAGCGTCCCAAAACGACGTAACGATCGACAGCGGCAACGGCGGCGTCGGCATTGGCTCGATAGGCGCGGCGGTGGCGGCAGGGGCTGCGGGCGGGGTCTATATCGCCAATGGCACCAGCATTGAGACTACTAGTGGGGGCATTCAGGTCTATGCCAAGGACAATGCCGCCATCAATGGCACTCTGTACGCAAACTGTGGTGAGTGTGGCGGTGTATCGATTACCGCCGGCTACAGCGTTGCCGCCGGCTACGGCATAAATGGCGGGAATATTCATCTCGGTCCGAATAGCTCGATCACCGGAGAATTGGTCAATCTTGTCGCTCGTGGCGGCTACGCAGTCAACGGAAACATCGTGCAAGAGGCCGGAGGCCTTATCGTTAGCACTGGCTCTGGCTATGGTACCTATTCCACGACCATTGCTGCATCGGGGAATGTCGATCTGTCAGGCACGATTCTCTCGAGCCAGGACGTAAACATCGTCGCGGGCGTCGACATCTCTTGTGCTGCGGGCAACTGCACCAATTCGTCCGGCTACGCCAGCCCGATCGGCGGCAACGCGTTCATCCGCAACGGCGCGATCCTCGCCGCCGATCGAGATATCAACATCTCCGCCAATGTGGGTTATGGAACCTACGGCAACGGCAACGTGACCCAGTTCGCGGGCAGCAGCATTATCGGCGACGGCAACGTCAGCATAGTCGCGGGGGGCTCGGTCAGTCTGGGCGGGATTGTGGCATCTACCACCGGCACCCTTATGGTTCAGGCCGGCTATCAGTCGAATTATTTTACAGACAGCACTTACGGCGTAACGCCATACGGCGGCGACATCACGCTGGCTTCGGGCAGCTTCCTGTCCGGGTATGGTGGTGCGACCTTGTATGCTTCAAACGGCACGGTCAACAACGGCGACATCACCCAGGCGGCGGGCAGTACGATTCATGCGGGCTACTCCGACATCACGATTGTCAGCGCGGGTGATACCACCCTAAACGGTACCGTATCCGCCGGATATCGAATTTTTATCGGTGCCGGGCTTGACCCGCTCAATTCGAATAATTGGACCGGAATCGGCGGCAACGTTAGATTCGGTGCGGGTAGCATTGTTGAGTCGCGTGATGGTTACGACAGCGATGTCATCACCATCGTAACCCACGGTGGCACGCGCAGCCTGGGCGATATCGTTCAGGCTCCTGGCGCACAACTTACCGCCGCCTATGGCTACGTCAATGTTCTGGCCTACGGCGATGCCAGGATGGATGGTACGACCTCGATCTATGATGCCAGTGGTTACGGAATTTACGTTGCGGCGGGCGCGATGAACTCAAGCGGACTGAGTTCATCCTTTGGTGCTGGCTATCGAGCGGGCAGCGGCAACATTGTTTCCATCGGCGTCTTCGATGCGATCGGTGGCACGGTCGGGGTGGAGGCCGCCGGCGCCATTCTGCGGTCGGCCAGCAATCCCAATAGTATCAACATAGCCGCCGACACGGTGTCTCTCACCAGCTTCGGTGGTGGCTCGTCCGGTGGTATTGCAATCAGCGCGTTTGTTGAGGCCACCAGTATGATAAGCGCCGAGGTTGTTGCTGGCGCGAGCTATGGCGGCATCTCGATCGCCAACTTTGGCGCGCAGCCAGGCACGGTCTCCTTGATCGACAATGCCAGCTACGCCGGCACAGGGCTTGGCGGCCGTCCCATGAGTATCGCTTTCTACAACTCCGGCGATCTCTTTGTAGACGCTAACACCACGTTCAGCACCGCCAACAGCGGCGACATGGCCATTACGTCCGGCGGCAATATGAACTACATCAGCGGGTTGGGATCAATCAACGGTAGCCTCCTGCTCGGCGCAGACGGCAACCTCGCCATAAGCACGAGCTTGACCACGTCCGGCGACCTGAAGCTGAGTGCGGGTGGAATTCTGGATGTCGACTACAGCATAGGTGGTTACAACATTGAACTGGGCGCGCCAACCATCAACATAAACGCCGACGTCACCGCCACCAACAACGCGGCCCTGATTGCGCCGCTGGTGGGGGGCACGATCAATCTGAACGCCGGGGTCACGGCGGGAGGCACTTGGGCTACGCGCTCGAGCATCAACGGCCTCGAATATTCCGGCATCGCAATAATTGCGCAAGATGTGATTGCTGACGGCCCATCGGCCTATCTGAATGCGACCAGCTATACGGGCGATATCTCCGGTCTGGTTTCGGGCAATATCACGCTGGACCATGGGGCCAGTTTCCAGGCCGGCAACGACATTGATCTGACTCTGGCAGGCTCCGCATCGACGCTTTCTTTGAGCAATGGTTCGTACTTCCTGACGGATTACATGACCGGGATTCCTGCCACGATCAAGCTCGAATTTACAAGCCGCACGAGCGGAGGCGTCATGATCGACGGCAAGGAGACGACCAAAACGGTGGTGGGTGGCAGCGGCTTCTTCGTAGTCGACTACCTCCTCGGCACGCCGGCAACAGAAGAGCTCGGGGGAGGGTTGGAAATCAAATACGCCAGCACTGGCGTCACAACCGATATATGCACCATCAGTCCGGATCTGTGCAAGCTGCCGCCACCCAACGAAAATCCGATTGACGACGATGCGCCGCCGCCGTTCAGCAAGCCGGACAAGGACAAGAAAGCAAGCTGCGAGGAAGGCAGCTTCGGTTGCGAAGAAAATCAAGCCAATGACGGGAAGAAAGATGAAAAGCCAGGTGAAAAGAAAGTTGCCCAATGCTCTCTGTAAGCCGGAGATCGACGTGATGCGGGCGCTACTTGCGGCACTGGCCCTCGGCCTCCTCTGGACACCGGTGGCGCAAGCGGCCACGGCGGGGCAGATCACGCACCTGTCGGGCACGCTGTCGGCCAAGCGGGCCGACGGCACCAGCAAACTGCTGTCCGTCAAGTCGGATGTTCTGGAAGGCGACACACTCGGCACCGAGAGCGAAACCTACGCCCGGATCAAGTTTGTCGACGG
>JAPLRA010000071.1:0-9884 GCA_026399445.1 Sulfuritalea sp. | reverse complement strand
GGCGAAGTCGTCATGCGTCCCGGCACCCAGCTCAAGATCGAGAACTACGCCTACAACGCCGCCAAGCCCGAGAGCGACAACGTCGTCATGAGCATGTTCAAGGGCGGCCTGCGGGCCGTGACCGGACTGCTGGGCAAGCGCAGCCGGGAAAAAGTCAGCTTCCAGACCGAGACAGCCACCATCGGCATCCGCGGCACCCACTTTGGCGCCCTGCTATGCCAGAACGACTGCAGTGGTGTGCCCACCACCGGCGGTCAGGCCCCGGCCAACGGCCTGCATGTGGACGTGACCAGCGGCGCCATCACCATGAGCAACGGCGCCGGCTCGGTGCAGATCAATGCCGGACAGTTCGGCTATGTCGCCAGCGCCGGCTCGCAGCCGACAGTCGTGCCGCCGCAACAAGGCATCCAGGTGACGATGCCGAGCTCGATCTCGAAGGACAAAGGCGGTCGGGGCGTAGGCAAAGGCGACGCCGCCGGGTGCAAGATGTGACTTGCCTGCGAGGCAGCGTCCCAAGTCCGCAGAGCGACCTGCCCCCGGTCTCGACACACCCGGGATTCCGCTTCGCGGCGGGCGAGGGGAATCCCAGGCTGGCAAAGCCCCTGCCCCGTCCCGCGAGGGGATGTGGAGTGACCGACCTTCGGCCAGCTCCCGCCAGGGTGAGCCGCTAGCGAAACCTGGAGCAGGTCCGCCCGACGCAGCCGGATTGCTGAAATCAGCTAGACTTCGACCATGCCAACCGTATTGATGCTGCTGGGGTTTCGATTCTTCTTTTTCAGCGGAGAAGGATCGGAGCCGCCTCACATTCACATCGAGCATGGTGATAAGGTGGCTAAATATTGGTTGAATCCGATCGAACTTGCAGGATCAGAGGGATTCCGAAGCCATGAACTGACCCGCGTCCGTGCTTTAGTGATTGAGCACCGCGCAACATTCCTGGAGAAATGGCATGAGCACTTTGGCAATCCGACTTGATCCGCACGCGGTCGATGTCACTTTCGAAGAAGCCGCTTTACACATTATTCTGGCGGACGGTCGGGAGATTTCCGCCCCTTTGGAGTGGTTCCCCCGGTTGCGCGACGCTACTCAAGCCCAACGCCAGCACTGGCGACTGATCGGAAAAGGAATTGGTGTGCATTGGCCAGATATTGATGAAGATATTTCTGTGACCACGCTGATGCGCAATCATTGACAAAGCCGCCGTACCGCCACCGCCGACTTTTGACATGCAACGTTTTCATTTCATTTCCGGACTACCTCGTTCCGGGTCGACCCTGCTGTCGGCGATCCTGAGCCAGAATCCGCGCTTTCATGCCGGCGTCAGCAGCCCGCTGGCGGCGTTTTTCTCGTCACTGGTTGCACAGGTCAGCGTTGGCAGTGAATGGTCCACGCGGGTGAATACGGCGCAGCGCCGCCGCTTGTTGCATGGATTGTTCGAGGCCTACTACGCTGACCTGCCGGCCGAAAAACAAGTCGTGTTCGACACCAATCGCGTGTGGACGGCGCGCCTGCCGGCCTTGCTGGATCTGTTTCCCCAGGCCAAGGTGATTGCCTGCGTGCGCAACGTCGGTTGGGTGATGGACAGTATCGAGCGCCTGTACCGCAAGAACCCTTATGAGAACACGGCCCTGTTCGGCAACGATGCTGAGCGCAGTACGGTGTTCACGCGCACCGAAACACTGGCCCAGCGCAACCGTCTGGTCGGCCTGGCCTATTCGGGATTCAAGGAAGCCTTCTACAGCGAGCAGGGCCGCGCCATGCTGGTGGTCGATTACGACTTGCTGGTGCAACGGCCCGCCCACGTGATTCCGCTGATCTACCAGTTTCTCGGCGAGGAAGCGTTTCCTCACGATTACGACAACCTGCAGTTCGACACGCCCGACTACGATGAAGGATTGGGTTTGGCGGGACTGCACAAGGTGCGGCAGAAAGTCAGCCTGGAGCCGCGGGAGACCATCCTGCCACCCGACGTGTTCGAGCAGTATTCCAAACTGTCATTCTGGAACAACACAGCCGGTAGCCGCTGCAACGTGCTTATGGTCCGTCCCTAACGGGGAATGTTGCCGCGGGTTTGCAGAAAGTCGACCAGCCGCGCAACGCAGTCGTCAATTCCCATCTCGTTCGCGGCCAGCACCACTTCAGCTTGCTCCGGCGCTTCGTAGGGCGAGTCGATCCCCGTAAATAGCGGCACCTGGCCTGCCCGGGCGCGGCGGTAGAGCCCCTTGGGGTCGCGTTGTTCGCAGACCGCAAGCGGTGTGTCGACGAAGACCTCGATAAACTCACCCGGCTCGAACAGCGCCCGCACCGCGTTGCGCTCG
Organism: Sulfuritalea sp.; assembly: GCA_026399445.1. Lineage (GTDB taxonomy): Bacteria > Pseudomonadota > Gammaproteobacteria > Burkholderiales > Rhodocyclaceae > Sulfuritalea. Next base: position 7,566 of record JAPLRA010000071.1, on the reverse strand, counting down.
ACGCGGAACGGCGAGATCAGCGCCACCAGCACGATCAATCCGGCATCGACGAACAGTCGCGAAATTTCACCGACGCGGCGGATGTGTTCCTGCCGATCCGCATCCGAGTAGCCGAGGTCGCGGCTCAGTCCGAGCCGCACCGTGTCGCCGTCGAGCAGGAAGCAGTGCAGGCCCCTATTGAACAGCGTCGATTGCAGGCCGCTGGCGATGGATGACTTGCCTGCCGCGCTCAGCCCCGTCAGCCAGATGACGCAGGGCTTTTGTCCGAGCGCCTGCGCCCGGTCGTTCTTGCTGATGTCGCGCAATTCGCTTTGAGTGGAAGACATGGCTTTCTACTTCTGCTTCGCCACCCGTCCCATCAGATAGAACTCGTCGTTCGGCCGCATCCCGGTCATGTTCGCCATGCGGTTGGACAGGCCGAAGAACGCGGCGACCGCGCCGATGTCCCAAATGTCTTCATCGTTGAATCCGTGCTCGTGAAGCGTGGCGAAATCGGCATCGCCGATCGCGCCGGAGTCGAGCGCGACCTTCATGGCGAAATCCAGCATCGCCGTCTGGCGCGGGGTGATATCCGCCTTGCGGTGGTTGATCGCGACCTGGTCGGCGACCAGCAGATTCTTGGCGCGAATGCGCAGGATCGCGCCGTGGGCGACAACGCAGTACTGGCAGCCGTTGGCGTTGGAAGTGGCGACCACGATCATTTCACGCTCGGCCTTGGAGAGGCCGCTTTCCTTTTCCATCAGCGCGTCGTGGAAGGCGAAGAAGGCGCGCCACTCGGCGGGGCGGTGTGCCAGCGCGAGAAACACGTTGGGGATGAAACCGGACTTCTCCTGCACCTCGAGGATGCGGGCGCGGATGTCTTCGGGCAGGTCGTCGAGATTCGGTACTGGATAGCGGCTGATCGGTGGCATGGTCATGATGTCCTCATTGAAATAGTCGCGGTGTCAGGGTATTTTATGTCCCCATCCCTCCGGGTGGGGACGGTATCCTAGGATAGTGGCTCCCCGTCCCGAATTCAGGAGACTTGCATGAACATGTCCCGCCAAAAAAAGATTCCCAACAAGACCGACGATCAGGCTCACTTCGACAGCCTGTTGCCGGCAGAAGGTTTCACTCGCCGCTCGTTTATCGCCACCGCGGTCGGCGCAGGCTTCGCTCTTGCGACGCAGCCGATCTCTGCGCAGACGGTGGTCAAGACGGATAGCGAGGGTTTGCTTGCCGGCGAGATCATGGTTCCCGCAGCCGATCGCAGCCTGCCTGGCTATCGCGCCATGCCCGCCGGCGGATCAAAGTTGCCGACGGTTCTGGTGATCCACGAGATTTTCGGCGTACATGAGTACCTCCGCGATGTGTGCCGCCGTCTGGCCAAGGCCGGGTATCTGGCGATTGCCGTGGATATGTACATACGTCACGGCGAAACCGCGAAGATGACTAACGTCCAGGACATCATGGCCGGGCCGGTTGCTGCATCATCGGATGCTGAACACATGTCCGATCTCGACGCCTGCGCCGCCTGGGCAGCCAAAAACGGAGGCGATCCGCAGCGGTTGGCGGTGACGGGCTTCTGTCGCGGTGGACGGACCACGTGGTTGTACGCCGCCCACAATCCGCAGCTGAAGGCGGCGGTTGCCTGGTACGGAACGCTGGATGGTGCGCCGACGGCGCGTCAGCCGAAGTGGCCGCTTGACCTGGCCGGGCAGATCAAGGCGCCCGTCCTCGGTTTGTACGCGGGCAAGGATCAGGGCATTACGGCGGATCAGGTCGAGGACATGCGCGCGGATTTGGCCAAGGCCGGCAGCAAATCGCAGATCCATGTTTATCCGGACGCCCCGCACGCCTTCCATGCAGACTACCGTCCAACGTATCGCAAGGACGCCGCCGAAGATGGCTGGAAGCGAATGCTCGAGTGGTTGAAGCAGAACGGAGTTTGAACGTGCTCGCCATGACCGCCGCCACGGCCCGCCGCACTGGCCGATGAAGAAATCCGCGCCGCGTCGGCTGGTGATATTCGGCGCCAGCAATATCGTCTCCGACCTGTTCGACTGCGCGCTGGCCAACGGATTGGTGCCGGTCAAGGTGGTGCTGCATCTTCCGGAATCCACCGGTGCGCGGGACATTTCCCTGGCGACACGCATTGCCGCCTTGAAAGGCTTGTGCGAGCCGCCACAGGTGCAGCGGCTGGACGACTTTCAACCCGGCGCCGACGAACTTTACCTACTCGGTCCGACCACGCCGACGCGCGTGAATCTGGCGGCGGAACTCGAGCGGCGCTTCGGCCTCGGTTACCACACGCTGATTCATCCCACGGCCTATGTTTCGCCGCTGGCGAAACTGGGTCAGGGCGTCTTCGTCGGCGCCAACAGTGTGATCGGCCCCGGTGCCCGCCTTGGCGACCATGTTTTCGTCAATCGCGGCGTCACCATCGGCCACGATACGCACATCGGATCTTTTTCACGTATCCAGCCGGGCGCGAATCTCGGCGGCCTGTCACGGATCGGCCGCGGCGTCACGGTGGCCATCGGTGCAACTCTGCTGGAGCGGCTGGTGATTGGCGATGGCGCGTTTGTAGGCGCGGGCGCCGTCGCGACTGAGGATGTTGCAGAGGGTGTGCTCGTGCTGGGGATTCCAGCGAAGTTCAAGAAGGCGTTGTAAGGCGATCTCTGGCGAGCGACGCAGCCTGCTCGCACGCTGATACCAGCGCGGGCCCCGAGGCCTCGATATCGAAGCGCTCCGCGAAACGTTTGTGCAAGACCTCACCCATGCTGCGGCGAAGGGCGGGGTTTTCCGTCAAGGCCGCGAGACGTTCCAGGTAGGCGTTCATGTCCGGCAGCGCCAGGTCGCCGACTTTGTCGCCGCCATCGGAACCCGCGAAGGACGTCACCGGCAGGCCTTCGGCCATGGCTTCGGCGACACTGAAGCCGCCGCCCATGCGCGGCGGATTGAGGTAGACATCCGAGCAGCGCAGGATACCGGGCAGATCGTCGCGGGTGGCGAGCGCACGTATGCGGCCCGGCGCCGCCGACAGCAAGGCTTGCGGCAGGGTGCCGGTTCCGCCCACCAGCAGCCAGATGACATGCGGGTAGCGTGACATCAGTTGCAGGATTCGGCTGGCCCACTCGCCCTTGATCTCGTGTTCGAGACGGAAGCCGGCCGTGATCCAGACCACGGCGGCGTCGCTCAGTCCGAGTTCGGCCCGTGTTACCTGCGTCGGCTGCTTCGAGCGCCTTATCCGCCAGGGGTGAAACACCGGCAACGGTGGCGGAAAGATCGCGCCCCAGGTTTCCCGTCCGGCAAGCGCCGGATCGCCGGTCAGCCAGACATCCACGGGCGCGATCGGAGGCACGGTGTTGACGCTGATGCCGACTACCGGACGGACAGTGTACAGCGCCGCCGCGAGCGGCGAGTAGAGCCCGACCAGCAACACGACATCGGGATCGAATCCGGCCAGTACCGTCATCAGGTTGCGCCAGCGCCCCGGCAGACTGAAGCGGGTATCGCTGATGGTCATGCCGACGCCGGCCGGTAGGAGAGCCTGCCACGCCTGTGCGTTGAGCGGTGGCAACATCAATTCGCGGCCATCGCCGCGGAACTCGGATGCATCGGGCGGCGTTAGTTCCTGCGCGGAAAAGATTCGCACCTGCCGCCCTTCGCGTGCGAGCACGGTGCATTGTTCCACCGCCATGACGCTTGGCGTATGGAACTGATGACCGACGTAGGGAACCACTACCGCGACACGCCGGATTTCTTCCGGCACGCGGGGGGAGAAGTTTGGTGGAAGTGTTCGAGCCGCATCCCGCGTCAGGCGATCGGCCATCTCCGGCACGTGCCCGGCGGACAGTGCGGCGGTGAAGTCGGCGCGGCCTTCGAGATATTGCAAGGCACTCAGCCACCGGTACGCCATGAAGGCGGCGAGTCGATCGGGGTCGCTCGGCTCGACGGCTAGAACCTGCGCGGCGGCGGTGTCTTCGAAGCGGGGTTCGCCGGTGGCCCTGGCAAGAAATGTCAGTCGCAAAATGTCGGCGCGCGCGTCGCCCTCAGGCAACTTCCCGAGAACGTCCACTACCGATCGCCGTTCTGCTTCGTTGCGGGTTTCGAGCCAGATCGCCATCAAGGCGTGCCAGCGCCGGGCGCACTGGGGTTCCTTCAGGGCTCGTTCGAGGGCATCGGGCAGCAGTGACATGACGACAGGAATTCGATCAGGCGCTCGCGCAGAGTGACGAATGTTACCGCGCCGTACGGCCGTGGCGACTGCTGCCGCATGGGCCGCCGGTTTGAATCGTCAGCTAACGGTCGCCAGCCTCGCCAGCGCCGCGCGCCCGGACAGCAGATGCTCATGCATGCGCTGCCCCGCCAGATCAGCATCTTTCAGGCGCAAGGCTTCAAGAATTTCGCGGTGTTCCGCCAGCGATTGTTTGAGACGCCCTTCCAGCCGCAGCGAATCGCGGCGGGTCAGTTTGATGACCTTGCGCGCATCGTCGATCAGTTGCGCAAGATAGCGGTTGCCGGCGATTTCCTGCAGGGCGGTGTGGAAGCGCTGGTTGGCCTCGAAAAAACGGTCGGCGTTGTTGGCCGCCGCATGCTTTTCCAGGTCATCGTGAATTGCGGCCAGATGTGAAAAGTCGGCGCTGGTGATACGGCGCGCAGCTTCGGCAGCGACTTGGCCTTCGAGCAAGGCCATGACCGGGAAGACCTCGTCGATGTCCTGTTCCGACAACTGGGTCACATAGCAGCCGCGACGCGGCTTGAGCACGACCAGGCCTTCCGCGGCGAGCACTTTCAGCGCTTCGCGCAGCGGTGTGCGGCTGATCCCGTATTCCAGAGCGAGCGCTTGCTCGTCGATCCAGCCGCCCGGCGGCAGTTCATGCGCGAAAATCCGGGTCCGCAAGCGTTCGGCCACCTGTTCGTACAAGGCGGGTGCGGTAAGAATATGTGACGACGGTCTTGCATTCATAATTATGGATGCAGTATCATAGGTCCTCATCAGGAAGTCAAGCGCCTTAAAAAAGGAAGAGTCATGAGCAAGGCACCCGAAGTCACTATCCCGTCGCTTGAAGCTTGGGCAAAGGCGGCTGCCAAGTCGGCCCCGGACGGCGACGTGTCCAAACTCAACTGGGTTACGCCGGAAGGTTTGACCGTCAAGCCGCTTTACACCCGCGCTGATGTCGAAGGTCTGCCCTATGCCGACACGCTGCCGGGCTTCGCACCCTTCCTGCGCGGGCCGCAAGCCACCATGTACGCGGTGCGACCGTGGACCATTCGCCAATACGCCGGGTTTTCCACCGCCGAGGCCTCCAACGCCTTTTATCGCCAGGCGCTCGCTGCGGGTGGTCAGGGCGTCTCGGTGGCCTTCGACCTGGCTACCCATCGCGGCTACGACTCGGATCATCCTCGCGTAACGGGGGATGTCGGCAAGGCCGGCGTCGCGATCGATTCAGTGGAGGACATGAAGATCCTGTTCGACGGCATTCCGCTCGACAAGGTCTCGGTATCGATGACCATGAACGGCGCGGTGTTGCCGATACTCGCCGGCTACGTGGTGGCAGCCGAGGAGCAGGGTGTGTCCCAGGCGCAACTCTCGGGGACGATCCAGAACGACATCCTCAAGGAGTTCATGGTTCGCAACACCTACATCTATCCGCCCGAGCCATCGATGCGCATCATCGCCGACATCATCGGCTACACGGCGCAGAACATGCCGAAGTTCAACTCGATTTCGATCTCCGGCTATCACATGCAGGAAGCCGGGGCGACGCAGGCGCTGGAACTGGCTTTCACGCTGGCCGACGGCCGCGAGTACGTGAAGACCGCGATTGCCAGCGGCATGGACGTCGATGGCTTCGCCGGACGCCTCTCGTTCTTCTGGGCCATCGGCATGAACTTCTATCTGGAGATCGCCAAGATGCGCGCGGCGCGTCTGCTTTGGTGGCGGATCATGGACGAATTCAAGCCGAACAACCCGAAATCGATGATGCTGCGCACGCATTGCCAGACCTCGGGCTGGTCGCTGACCGAGCAGGACCCGTACAACAATGTGGTGCGCACCACGATCGAGGCCATGGCGGCGGTGTTCGGCGGCACGCAATCGCTGCACACCAATTCGCTCGACGAAGCCATCGCGCTGCCAACGGAGTTCTCGTCACGCATCGCGCGCAACACACAACTCATCATCCAGGAAGAGACCCACATCACCAGCGTGATCGATCCCTGGGCCGGCAGCTACATGATGGAAAAGCTGACCCAGGATATTGCCGACGAAGCTTGGCGCATTATCGCGGATGTAGACAAAATGGGCGGCATGACCCAGGCCGTGCAAAGCGGCTGGGCCAAGTTGCAGATCGAAACCTGCGCCGCGCAGAAGCAGGCGCGCATCGATTCCGGCAAGGATGTGATCGTCGGCGTGAACAAGTACAAGCTCAAGGAAGAGGCGGCGATCGACACGCTCGACGTGGACAACCACGCGGTGCGCGATGGCCAGATCGTCCGCCTCAAAAAGATTCGCGCCACGCGTGACGGCGCAGCGGTAGCGGCCGCGCTAGCGGCACTCACCGAGGGCGCAAAAAACGGCAGCGGCAACCTGCTCGATCTGGCGATCAAGGCCAGCCGCCTGCGTGCTACAGTCGGTGAAATCTCGGATGCTCTGGAAGCCGTTTATGGTCGCCATCGTGCCACTACCCAAACGGTGTCGGGCGTCTATAGCGCCGCATTCGGCGAGGATGGGACCATGCAGGAAATCCGCAACCTGATCGACAACTTTGCCGCCGCAGAAGGGCGCCGTCCGCGCATCATGATCGCCAAGCTCGGTCAGGACGGCCACGACCGCGGCGCCAAGGTGGTCGCAACCGCCTTCGCCGACCTTGGCTTTGACGTCGACGTCGGCCCGCTGTTCCAGACGCCGGAAGAAGCCGCGCGCCAGGCCATCGAGAACGACGTTCACGCAATCGGCGTGTCGACGCTGGCGGCGGGCCACAAGACGCTGGTGCCGGCACTGGTCAAGGCGCTGCGCGATCAGGGTGCCAACGACATCGTGATCTTTGTCGGCGGCGTGATTCCGGCGCAGGATTACGAGCAGTTGTACAAGGATGGCGCGGCGGGAATCTTCGGGCCCGGCACGCCGATTCCGCAATGTGCTCACGAGGTGCTGCGCGCGATCCGCGCCGCGCATTTGCCGGCCAGCGCCTGACCTGACGATGCAGCCCATGCCCGAACTGGGCCAACTCGACGTGGATGCGCAGGATCTCACCCTGGTTGATGGCTTGCTGGCCGGAGATCGCCGCGCGCTGGCTAAGGCGATTACGCTGGTCGAATCGACACGCCGGGAACATCGGCAGCGAGCGCAAAAACTCCTCGACGCCCTGCTGCCGCATACCGGACGTTCGCTGCGTATCGGCATCTCGGGTGTGCCCGGCGTCGGCAAGTCCACCTTCATCGAAGCGCTCGGAATGTACCTGATCGAAGGCGGCCATCGGATCGCGGTGCTCGCGGTTGATCCCTCCTCAACCGTGCACGGCGGCTCCATTCTGGGCGACAAGACGCGCATGGAATTGCTGTCCCAACGCACCGAAGCCT
>JAPLRA010000165.1 GCA_026399445.1 Sulfuritalea sp. | reverse complement strand
CGCAAATCCAGACCAAGAGCGGCAAGGATCCTCTGGAGGTGTTCACCCTCGCGGTGAATAACGTCAAGCCTTTGGTCGAGGTCAAGAGCCGTCGGGTTGGCGGTGCCAACTACCAGGTGCCGGTTGAGGTGCGTCCTTCCCGCCGCATGGCGCTGTCAATGCGCTGGCTTCGTGAAGCGGCACGCAAGCGTTCCGAGAAGTCGATGGGCCAGCGTTTGGCCGCCGAGTTGCTTGAGGCATCCGAGGGGCGCGGGGCAGCGATGAAGAAGCGCGAAGAAGTCCACCGCATGGCTGAAGCCAACAAGGCGTTCTCGCATTTCCGTTTCTAAGCAGTATCGCGTTTCGTCGGGTGTCCGGCGAGACTTTCGTTTTTGTCTGCCGCCCTGTCGCTTCGTTCAACAACGAGGCCTCATGGCGGTTTGGTTTAGATAAGGCAGGTAAATCAAGTGGCCCGCAAGACTCCCATCGAGCGCTATCGCAACATCGGCATTTCGGCACACATCGATGCCGGCAAAACCACCACCACCGAACGTATTCTGTTCTACACCGGGGTCAATCACAAGATTGGCGAAGTCCATGACGGCGCGGCCACCATGGACTGGATGGAGCAGGAGCAGGAGCGCGGCATCACCATTACGTCGGCGGCCACTACCTGTTTCTGGAAGGGGATGGGCGCGAACTTTCCCGAGCATCGCGTCAATATCATCGATACCCCGGGGCACGTCGACTTCACCATCGAGGTGGAGCGCTCCATGCGCGTGCTTGATGGCGCCTGCATGGTCTACTGTGCCGTGGGTGGCGTGCAACCGCAGTCTGAAACCGTCTGGCGTCAGGCCAACCGCTATGGCGTGCCGCGCCTGGCTTTCGTGAACAAAATGGACCGTCAGGGCGCCGACTTTTTCAAGGTGCATGACCAGATGCGTCTGCGTCTGAAGGCCAACCCGATTCCCCTGCAAATACCGATCGGCGCCGAGGAGAAGTTCGAAGGCGTGATCGATCTGGTCAAGATGAAGGCCATCGTTTGGGACGAGGCGAGCCAGGGTGTCAAGTTTGCTTACAGCGAAATTCCTGCAGAGCTCAAGGCCAAAGCCGACGAATGGCGCGAAAAGATGCTCGAGGCGGCAGCAGAAGCCTCCGAGGAACTGATGAACAAGTATCTCGAGAGCGGCGACCTGACCGAGGAAGAGATCAAGACCGGTTTGCGAGCCCGTACCTTGGCCGCCGAAATTGTGCCCATGCTGTGCGGTTCCGCGTTCAAGAACAAGGGCGTACAGGCCATGCTGGATGCCGTCATTGAATACTTGCCGGCCCCGACGGATGTTCCGCCGGTCGAGGGTATTCTTGAAAACGAGCAGATGGGTGAGCGCAAGCCGAATGACACAGACCCGTTTGCGGCTCTGGCTTTCAAGATCATGACCGACCCCTATGTCGGCCAGCTGACCTTTTTCCGGGTGTATTCCGGTACGGTCAAGACCGGTGACACGATCTACAATCCGATCAAGGGGCGCAAGGAGCGCCTCGGGCGAATCCTGCAGATGCACGCCAACCAGCGTGAGGAAATCAAGGAAGTGTTTGCCGGCGATATCGCCGCTGCGGTTGGCCTGAAAGAGGCGACCACGGGCGAAACCCTGTGTGATCCCGCCCATGTGATCACGCTCGAGCGCATGGTATTCCCCGAGCCGGTGATTCATGTTGCCGTCGAACCCAAGACCAAGGTGGACCAGGAGAAGATGGGCCTCGCCCTGAATCGCCTGGCTCAGGAAGACCCGTCTTTCCGCGTGCGAACAGACGAAGAATCCAGTCAGACCATTATTTCAGGCATGGGCGAGCTTCACCTGGAAATTCTTGTCGATCGCATGCGCCGCGAATTCGGCGTTGAAGCCAACGTCGGTGCGCCGCAGGTGGCCTACCGCGAAGCCGTGCGCAAGTCGGTGGAGCAGGAAGGCAAGTTCGTCAAGCAGTCCGGCGGCCGCGGTCAGTATGGCCACGTCTGGATCAAGCTGGAGCCGAACGAGGCGGGCAAGGGCTTCGAATTCGTCGATATGATCAAGGGCGGCTCAGTCCCGCGTGAATTCATTCCCGCAGTGGAAAAGGGTCTCAGGGACACCTTGCCGAATGGCGTGCTGGCGGGTTTCCCCGTGGTCGATGTCAAGGTCACGCTGTTTGACGGCTCCTACCATGACGTAGATTCCAACGAAAACGCCTTCAAGATGGCGGCGTCGATGGCGTTCAAGGATGCCATGCGCAAGGCCAGCCCGGTATTGCTGGAGCCGATGATGGCAGTCGAGGTCGAGACGCCGGAAGATTACATGGGCAACGTCATGGGTGATCTGTCAGGCCGTCGCGGCATTGTTCATGGCATGGAAGATCAGATCGGTGGCATTAAACTGATCAAGGCCGAAGTACCTCTGGCGGAGATGTTTGGCTACTCGACGACACTGCGTTCGTTGTCTCAGGGCCGGGCTACCTACAGCATGGAATTCAAGCACTACACCGAGGCGCCGAAGAACGTCGCCGAAGCCGTCATCAACAAGAAGTGATCGACTAACAATCGTTCTTTAAGGAAAGCAGACATGGCGAAAGCGAAATTTGAGCGGACGAAGCCGCACGTAAACGTAGGGACGATTGGTCACGTAGACCATGGCAAGACGACGTTGACGGCGGCGATCACGACGGTGCTGTCGGCGAAGTTTGGTGGTGAGGCGAAAGCCTACGACCAGATTGACGCGGCGCCGGAAGAAAAGGCACGCGGCATCACCATCAACACCGCGCACGTCGAATACGAGACCAAGAACCGT
>JAPLRA010000299.1 GCA_026399445.1 Sulfuritalea sp. | reverse complement strand
GCTTCTTCATCCTGTCCTCCTTTTATCAACTTATATTGGTGTTCCAGCGAAGCAACTCCGCCGGAACCCGTCGGTTGGGACACCTGTGTCCCGGATGCACCGGCGCCTTGTGGGATGTTTTAGGATTCCGCGCCCATCAAGACGGCAAATTGATCTTAGTGGCTAAGATGTTATGTGTAAATTGAGCGCATTCAATAAACGTTATTCACTTAGCTCATAACACGTCACCACCCCGCCCGAATGCTCTCATTCTGGATAGGTCTCGAAAATATCCTTGACCAGGCGCCGCAACCAACTGTTGGCCTCGTCATGGTGATAACGCGGATGCCAGTGCTGGCGTAACGCAAAACGTGGCAGTTGCAGCGGCGTCTCAACAATACGGATCGCCTTGTATTCGTTCCGTCAGTTCCGGCCCAATACGTCGATTGCGGCGATTGACGATGGTGACGAAGGGATGGGTGAAAAGCTGCTGCTGGAATAAGCCCGACGGGATGGCATGTAGCGATCCAATTGCCAGATCGATATTTCCGGATTCGAGCGCTCCGAATATCTGCTTCGGCGGCAACTGCACCGTCAGGATCGAACAGTTGGGCGCCTGCTGTCGTATTGCGTTTATCAGCGGCGGCAGAAAGACCAGTTCGCCCATATCGGTCATACACAGGCTGAAGACGCGCTTCGCCTTTGCCGCATCGAAACGGGTGTTCACCAACAAGTCGCTGCGTATCGTGCCCATGACCGACAGCACCGATTGAGCCAGCGCCGACGCGCGAGGCGTCGGTTTCATGTCCTCGCCTGTCTTGACGAAAAGAGGGTCGTCGAAAAAGCTGCGCAGTCGCTTCAGAGCATGGCTCATGGCGCTTTGCGACATGCCCAGTTCGTCGGCTGCCCGTGTCACGCTCTGTTCGCGGATCAGGGCATCGAATACGGCAACAAGATTGAGATCGAGATCGGCTTTATGCAAGATCTTCATAACGTCTATATGGTTAGGTTGATTTACACATAATAGTTGAACTTCTAGTATCCGCCCAGCGTTCGGCACAACGGACGCAATAAAAAATCACGGAGGAGCAGACCATGTTCATCAAGAACTGCTGGTATGTCGCCGCATGGGACACTGAAGTCCCGGCCGACGGTTTCCTGACGCGAACCATCACGGACATTCCGGTGGTGTTCTGGCGCGATTCCGCGGGCAGGGTGGTGGCCCTCGAGGATCGCTGTTGTCACCGTGGCGCCCCACTGTCGAAAGGCCGCCGCGAAGGCGATTGCCTGCGCTGCATGTATCACGGCCTGAAATTCGATCGCAGTGGCGCCTGCGTCGAAATTCCCTCGCAAAAAAACATCCCGCCGCAAGCCAGGGTACGCAGTTTCCCCGTCGTGGAAACCCACCGCTGGATCTGGATCTGGATGGGTGATGTTGCTGCAGCCGATGTGTCCCTGGTACCCGACACTCACTGGCTGGACGATCCCGCCTGGCGCAGCAACGATGGCTACATCCACTATGACGTCGATTACCTGCTGATTGCCGACAACCTGCTCGACTTCTCTCATCTTCCCTACGTCCATCCAACGACGCTTGGCGGTAGCGAGGATTACGCCAAGGTGGTACCGAAGGTCGAACGCACGGCCCGCGGAGTCAAGGTGACACGCTGGACGCTGGACACCGAGGCGCCCGGCTTCGTCCAGAAAGTGCGCCCCTTCGCCGGACGCGTCGACCGCTGGAATATCTACGACTTTCTCATGCCGGGCGTTCTTCTGATGGATTCGGGCATGTCACTTGCGAGTACCGGCGCGCTGGAGGGCAAGCGCATCGATGCCGCCGAGTTTCGAGGCTGCCAGGCCCTGACGCCGGAAACCGAAAACTCGACGCACTACTTCTTTGCCCACCCGCACAATTTCCTGATCGACCGACCTGACATCACGACGTCGATCCACCAGAGCGTCGTCACCGCCTTTGACGAGGATCGCGAAATGATCGTTGCTCAGCAGGCAGCACTGTCACTCGATGGCGGATTCAAGATGGTCAATCTAGGCATCGATTCGGCGCTCACGCAGTTTCGCTGGATGATCGATCGCCAGATCAAGGAAGAGAACAAGCATGCCGCGGTCGCCTGACGCACTCCACGTGCGCGTCGCAATGCGCCGGGCTATTGCCGACGGGGTCGTCGAGCTGGAACTGCGACCGACCGAAAACCGCCCCCTGCCCGGTTTCGAACCCGGCGCACACATTGACGTTCATCTTGCCAATGGCTTGCTGCGCCAATATTCGCTGACCAACTTCCAGCCCGCGCCGGACAGCTACACCATCGCCGTCGGCTTGGCTGAAGCCTCGCGCGGCGGCTCGCGCTATGTGCACGATTCAGTCGCTGTCGGCGAGGTCCTGCAAATCAGCCTGCCGCGCAACAATTTTCCGCTCGCCGCGGATGCTGCTGGTTATTCCTTCATCGCTGGCGGCATAGGCGTCACGCCCATTCTTAGCATGGTTCGCTGGTGTGAATTGTCGCGCAAGCCATGGCACCTGCTCTATAGCGCCCGTAGCCGGCAGCGCGCGGCATATGCCGAGGAACTTGCTGCCTTGGGCGGTGGGCGCGTCCACCTGCATTTCGACGACAGCGCCGGAGGCTTCGCCGACATAGGCGCTTTCCTCGCCAGTTTGCGCACCGAGGATCATGTCTATTGCTGTGGCCCCGAACCCTTGATGCAGGCCGTCAGCCGAACCACTTTCAGTCACCCGGTCAATCAGGTCCACTTCGAGCGCTTCACGGCGGCAGTTGCCAACGCACCTGCGCCAAATGCAGCATTCACTGTCCGACTCAGACAGAGCGCACGCGACA
>JAPLRA010000091.1 GCA_026399445.1 Sulfuritalea sp. | reverse complement strand
TCGGCGATCAGGGTGTCGAACGCGGCACGGGCCAGCGTCGGCAGCGTCAGGCGGCGCAGGCGCTCGCGCTCGACGCCGATCATGTCGGGCGCGCGTTGGTGCTCGGTGGCCAGCGTCGCAAGCAGCTTGTCGCTCAGCGCCTGCCATCCCGTTGCGGCAAAGCCGATCTGTTCCTCGCCGCTGCGCACCACGCGCAAGGCGGCGGTTTGCCACAGGGCCAGCGCGTCCTCGTCGCCAAGATTCCAGTTGGTGGCGAAGCGGCCCAGATCGACACCGGCAACCGACTGCTCCGCCAGCAAACGCAAACTCGCCGCCGGATCGTCGTCGCGCAGCGCATTCAGCAGCGCCAGCCGCGCCGGGCTGCGTTTGTGGCGCGCGGGCGGGAAGCAGTCGAGCACGCGGGAGCCGGCGATGCTGCGCTGCGCCGAGGCATCGCGCAGCACGAAGCGGTCGCCGCGCACCGTGAGGGTTTCTCGATCCAGCAGGATTTCCGCCAGTGCCGTGTCACCGGGCGCAATCTGGTCGCCTTCCAGCAGCGCGACGCGGCCGGTGATGTCGGCGGCCCCCAGATGCACATGCACCGGCGTCCAGTGCTTCAGCGCGGGTTGCGTTGCCGGCACCGTGAGCTCGGCCTGGAAGCGGTTGAGAGGGCGCGCCGCCGCCGGATCGACCAGCCACATGCCGCGCTCAACATCCTTCTTTTCGAAGTCGCCGGTCAAGGCCAGCGCGCAGCGATCACCGGCCTGCCCGTGCTCGGCCGGCCGATCCTGCACATGCAGGCTTTTCACCCGCGCCTTGAGTCCGCCATGGTTACTATTGCCGGCGGGGGAAACCATCACCGTGTCGCCGGCGCCGACTTTTCCCGAGAAGGCGGTGCCGGTAACGACAGTGCCGATGCCCGAGAGCGTGAAGCAGCGGTCGATGGCGAGCCGGAAACGGCCGTGTTTGGGAAACTCGGTGTCGCGCGTCCGGTGCGCTGCCGCCACCGCGTCGAGATGGACGCGCAGCGCCGCAACACCGTCACCTGTGGTGGCCGACAGCGCAAACACCGGGCTGCCTTCGAGTCGGGTCCCGGCCAGCAGTGTTTCAATTTCGCCACGCGCCGCGGCGACCCGTGCTGCATCCACCGTGTCGCATTTGGTCAGGGCTACGGCGCCATGGTCGAGACCGAGCAGACCGAGCAACTCCAGATGTTCGCGCGTCTGCGGCATCGGTCCGTCGTCGGCGGCGATCACCAGCAGCACGAAGTCGATGCCGGTAGCGCCGGCCAGCATGTTGTGGATCAGTTTCTCGTGGCCCGGCACGTCGATGAAGCCGAGTACCGAACCGTCGGCCTGTGGCGCGTAGGCATAGCCCAGATCGAGCGTGATGCCGCGCGCCTTCTCTTCCGGCAGGCGGTCGGCATCCACGCCGGTGAGCGCTTTCACCAGAGTGGTTTTGCCGTGGTCGATGTGACCTGCAGTGCCGATAATCATTTGCCGATGCTCATTTGGCAACCATTACGAGGCGGTGATCTCTTTCGACGTGAGCTTGTACACGAAAGTCGCCGGGTCGAGACTGTCGAGCCGGCTGGTGCTGTTCTCGGCCTGCGGATACATGAAGAAGGGAATCTTCGTTCCCTTCGAACCGGGCAGTGCGAGGTCGTGGGCGGTGTTGTAGGCCAGCCAGTTCATCTCCCAGGCGCCGAACAGTTTTTGCCGCGCGGCGATCACCACGTCGTCCTTCAGCGTCAGGCCGGGCTTTTCCTCCAGCACCACCTTGCGCACGTCCGCCGGGTCCACCGGCACCCAGCCGAAGTTGGCGAGCCAGACTTCGGCGCGGCAGTGCTGCGCCTTGCTGATGTCGCCGCTCTTGCCGAGGCTCTTGTAGCCGAACTTCGAGTCGGCGACGCGCACGCCATACACGTCGCGCGCCGGCAGGCCGAGGGAGCGCGCGAGGCCGACATAGAGCGCGTTGAGGTCGGCGCACTTGCCGGAGAGGTTGCCCGATTCGAGCATGCCGCGAATGTCGCCGGTGCCGCAGCCTTTTGTCTTCGGGTTGCGCTGGGTGTTGTCCACCACCCATTCGTAGATGGCCCGCGCCTTGTCGAGATCCGTCTTCGCACCCCTGGTGATTTCCAGCGCGGTCTTCTTCACGATGCCATCGGTCGGCAGCAGCTCGGTGGCGTGCGTGTAGAGCCTGCGCGCGGCAGCGTCGAGCGGCGCTACCTTGCCCGGCTGCGACAGATCGATGGCACGGTCGCGCGTGGCGAAACGGCTTACCACTTCGAGCACCGGCGCCGGCTCGCCTGCATCCCATTGCGCGGCCAGCATTTGCGCACCGTAGACGGGATCGCGCAACGGCTGCACGGAGGCGGCATTGCCCTGCCAGAGGTTGCCCATCGGCCTGATCCATGCCGGGTCTTCGACCGAGGGCAGCGGCAGCCAGACGCGCGGAGCACCGCTGGCGGCGGAAAGCTCGACGCGGCTGGTGACTTCGAACACGCGCCAGCCGTTGGCGGGAGTGGGGTTGAAACCGCCCTCGGCGGCGAAAGCAAAACGCGGCACGGCGAGAGCGGCGGCGGAAAGTGTTGCGGTCTTGATGAAGGAACGACGATCCATGATTTTCTCCGGGGGATTAGTTGATGAGTTTTTTGAGTTGTTTGTCGATGGCGGGCGCATCCCAATCGATGGCACCCGTTCCGCGTGCGACGATGCGGTGCTGCTTGTTGAGAATTACGGTGGTGGGAAGCATGCGCGCTTCCCAGGCGCGGCTGATCACTTGATCTCGGTCGTGCAGCACCGGCAGGGTCTGCTGGTCGGGCAGCGCTTCCCAGAGAAATTCCTCGACCCGCTTGGCGTTGTCAGCGACGGCGACGGTCAGCACTGTCAGACCCTGCGCCTGCCAGCGCGTGGCCAGCCGTGCCAGCGAAGGCATTTCCTCGCGGCAGGGCTCGCACCAGGTGGCCCAGAAATTCACCACCACGGGCTTGCCCCTGTGTTGCGCCAGCGCCTGCTTCAGCGGCGAACTCGCCGTCGGTGCGGTTTGCGCCGCGATCGGCTTGAGTCCGTCGGCCTGAGCCGGCGCTGCGCCGCAACACAAGGCGAGAAGCAGTGCAGGCAGCTTCACCCGAACATGTCCTCGCGCATGTAACCGAACCAGCGGAAATCCTCCTTGATCAGTTCGGCACGGCGTTCGTTGTCGTCGATCTGGGTCTGCAGGATGACCTCGCCCTTGTCCTGGAAGTTGCCCATCTTGTAGTCGAACTGGACATTGATGGCCTCCTGCGGATTGCCGCTGACCCACATGTAACACAGGTTGTCGGGCAGCGCGGCCTGCGGTTCCCGCCCCGCCGCGCGCTCGGCGATGTACTTGGCGACGATCTTGGCATGGCGGTTGGCGACGTGGCCGGCCTTGGGATAGAACAGGAACTGCGGCGAGACGATGCCGACCGCGTCGCCGATCACGTAGACGTCCTTGTCGTCCTTCAGGTTGAGGAACAAGGGGTCGACGGCAGCCCAACCCATCGGCTTGCCTTCCGGGTTCTTGCCGATCACGCCGGCCTTCCAGGCCAGATCGCCGGCCTGATGCGGCGCCATGAGGATGGCGTGATCGAACTTGAAATCGCCGGCTGCGGTCTTGATGCTCTGGTTGAAGGGATCGACTTCCTTGATGTGGGCGTTGGGCACGTAGGTGATCTGGTCCTTGTAGAGTTCCGCGAAGGCCGTCCGAAAACCAAGGCCGATGGGGGTGATCCCCGGCTTGTGGTCGAGGATGGTGATGTGGCCCTTGATCTTCTTCGACTTCAGGTGCCAGGCCAGCAGGCAGGCCCGCTCGTAGGGGCTGGGTGGGCAACGCTGCGGCGGTGGCGGCAGCGTCATGACGATTTCTCCGCCCTTGAAGTCCTGGATTGCCTGCTTGAGGCGGAAGTGTTCGGCATTCGGCACGTAAGCGGCCGGAAAGCGCGCGCGGGTCGCCTCGGCGGCGCGGCGGTCGTTGCCGAACCAGGCCTCGTAGTTGTAGCGGATGCCGGGGCTGAGGATCAGGTAGTCGTAATCCAGCGCGCCGGCAGCGGTGACCACGCGTTTCTTGTCGCGCTCGACAGCGAGGATCTCGGTCTGGATGAAGCGGTAGCCGTACTTCTCCGAAACCTTCAGGTAGTCGAAAGTGAGAAAGTTGGTGTCGATCGCATCGACCAGCCACTTGTTGCTCATCGGGCAGGAAAAGAACACCGGGTTTCTTTCCAGCACGACAACCTCGAGTTGCGGCGCCAGCTGACGCAGTTGCTTGGCGGCGTTGAGGCCGCCCCAGCCGCCACCGCAGATGACCACGCGCTGCGCCTTGCCTTTGGGCAGCAGGGTGTCGGCCGAACTGGTGATGAGGAAGGGCGCCGACTGGGCGAGCGCCGAGGGCATCGCTGCCGCCGCCGCCAGGCCGCCAGAGGCGGCGAGGAAGTTTCGCCGTGAAGTACGAACGTCATGGGTCATGCAAGGTCTCCCGTTCTACTGTAACCGCCGCGGAGCTGAAACCACCGCGGCTTACGATGCTCCCGAAGGAGCGGCCCTACGCACCCAGTCCGATTGAAGCGGAAAGCTGGGCAGCGAATTCGGATTCCTCGTGCTCGGCCAGGCAGCGCAGGTCGAGCAGCAGCGCGCCCTCCTCGATGCGGCCGATCACCGGTTTTGGCAGGGCGCGCAGGCCCTGCTCGATG
>JAPLRA010000053.1 GCA_026399445.1 Sulfuritalea sp. | reverse complement strand
TCGATCCCGCGTACCTCCACCAAGTAACAGTATTGACCCTATCGTCTAGAGGCCTAGGACAATACCCTTTCACGGTATGAACCCGGGTTCGAATCCCGGTGGGGTCGCCAAGCTGCAAATGGAAACGGGTGCCTGTAATCAGGCACCCGTTTTTATTTCGTACTCCAGCGATGGCCCGGCGTCAGTCGGTGGCTTCTGTTCCCGGATTCAAAGAGAAATAGCTGATGCGGTTGCGGCCCGCGCGTTTGGCCGCATACATCGCCTGGTCGGCATTGCGCATCAATTCGTCCGGCGTCTCGCCGCCTTCGGGGAACAGCGCAACGCCGATGCTGGCCGAAAGGGTCACACTGACATTCCCCTTGAGCACGAATGGCATGGCCAACGACGACATCACTCGTGCCAGTACGCTTTCGCATTCGCCGGGGTTTTCGATGTCCGCCAGCAGCAGCACGAATTCATCTCCGCCCAGGCGGGCGGCCGTGTCCTCGGTGCGGATCGCCTCGCCCATGCGCGCCGCCGCATCGACCAGCACCTTGTCGCCGGCCTCATGCCCGTGCTGGTCGTTCACCGGCTTGAACTCGTCGAGGTCGAGGTAGCACACCGCCAGCAGTCTGTCCTTGCGCCGGGTGCGCGCGATGGCCTGCTCCATGCGGTCGGTGAGCAGGCGGCGGTTGGGCAGGTTGGTGAGAATGTCGTAGTGCGCAATGCGTGCGAGTTCCACCTCGTCGGCGTGGCGCTGGGTGAGATCGTTGAAGACCATCAGGCAGCGGTCGCCATACATCGACATGTGAATCTCGACGAAGCGGCGCCAGCCGTCCTTGCAGACGATCTCGGCGGCGAAGGGCTCCAGCAGCGAGTGCTGTCCCGCCTCGATCATTCGCTGCACGGCTTCGCTCCAGCGGCGTTGTGTTTCCATGCGGTAGCCCGCATCCGGATAGGCGCGTGACCACCAGGCGTCCATGTTCGGGATGTCTTCGAGCGCGTAGCCGATGACTTCCTCGAAGCGCTGGTTCAGCATCAGCGTCCTGCACTCGGGCGGCGGCGTGGCAATCAGCATGGGCAGCGGCGAAGTCTCCATCAGCACCCGCAGGCGCCCCTCGCTCTCTCGCAGTGCGGTTTCCGCCGCCTTGCGTTCCGTGATGTCGATGAAGCTGCCTCGGGCCAGGCGGCGGCCTTCTTCCGACATATTGTCGATCCGGACTTCAACGACCTTCTCATGGCCGGACGAACTCAGGATCCGCCGTTCGACCAGCACCGACTCTCCTTTGAGGCAACGCTCCTGCGCCACCCGGATGCTTTCGGCCGCAGACAGCCCGCCTGGCTGAATCGGCGCGTAGAAGCGCTCGACGCCGCCGCTCAACAACTCGCCGCGAGTGCGTTCGAACAGCTTTTCGGCCATCGGATTGGCGTCCACAATTCGCTGTTGATCAGTGTCGAGGAGCAGGATGGCATCCGGTGCATGCTCGATCAGCGTGCGGAAGCGCTGCTCGCTGTCGGCCAGTTTCTGCTGCGCCTGTTGTGCGCTGCGCGCCGAGCGGCGGCTGAAAAACAGCGCGAAGCCCGACACGGCGAAAACGAAGACCAGCAGCTGATACAACTCGCGCCGCCATGGCAGCAGGGCGTCATCGACGCTGGCGGTAACCGCGATGATCACCGGATAACTGGTCAGCCGGGCGTGACCAATCATGCGCTCAACGCCGTCGAAGGCGCCTTTCACACGGTACAGGCCACGCTCCCTGGCGTTCAGGTGCTCGATGAAATCCGGGGCCTGGGAAATGTTCTTGCCGATCGAGCCTTCGATGGCCGGCGTGCGAAACAGGGTCGCACCGTTGGTCTTGATCAGCGTCACCGAGCCGTTCGGTTTCAGGCGCTGCTCCTCGAAGGGGCGCGCGATGCGTTCGATCTGGATGGCGACGGCAACGGCTGCAAACTGGGGGTCGGAGCCCAGCACGGGATAGGAAACCGGCACCGCCCAGTGGGCGTTCACGTGGCTCAGTACGGGGTCGCTGACAAACAGCCCGCGGGTCCGCGGGTCCTGCTGCACGCGAAAATGCTCGCGGTCGGCGAGGCTGGCGACTGCATTGCGGGTGGGCGCCGGCACAACGTGGGCGCCGCCCTTGGCATCCATGATGCGGATTTCGAGGGTGTCATCCGACAAGCGCCTCAAGTTGCTCACCAGGTCGATGAAGGAAGGATCCTGCCCGGGATAGACCCCGGGATGCTCCTCGATCCAGCGCGAGGTAGTTATCAGGGTGGCCTCTGTCAGCCGGAGCAGCCGCAGCGTTTGCTCCTCCACCGCGACCACCAGCTTGGTCAGCTCGACTTCCTTGGCCGCGACAACGCGTTCCCGGTCCGCGTAGGCGCGATAACCGGCCAGTGCCCAGAGCACCGCGAGCAGCAGCGCAACGAGGGGCGGAATGGGGAAACGGCTATGGCGGGCGGAGCTCACGACAAACAGTGTATGCCAAATGGGGAATCAACTCACCCGATGGTCACGCAAACCACGCTCTCGTACTCGAACTTCAGCGCCATCCATTCCCTTGCCGGCAACTGCCGCGAATGGCCGACGATTACCTTCAGGATGCCGGCGTGGGTCACCAGCACGGCGCGCTCCACACCTTCGCCCTTGAGCTCCCTGACGAAGTCCTGCACCCGCGCCTGCAACTGGGCGACCGATTCGCCATCGGGCGGCGCATAGCCCAGCGGATCGGCGGCCCAGCCATCCAGGGCCTCGCGCTGTATCTGGCTCCACGGGCGCATTTCCCAGGCGCCGAAGTTCATTTCCTGCAGGCGCGGATCGCTGCGCGGCGTCGGGTGCAAGGCGTTCGCCAGGTGCCGGCAGCGCTGCAGCGGGCTGGTGAACACCGGCGCCTGCGGCGGCAGTTGCGGTGCGATGCGTGCCGCGGCGGCGGCGACGTCCTCCACCAGCGCCAGGTCGGTGCGGCCGTAGCAGATGCCGGTGGCGACCTGCGGTGTCGGGTGGCGAATCAGGTAAAGCTGCACAGCAGTCCCAGGTAGAAGGCCAGCTCGCACACCTGCTGCGTGGCACCGAGGCAGTCGCCGGTATAACCGCCGATGCGGCGCACGAAGTAGCGCGCGGCGAGCAGCGCGGTCAGCGCGACGGCGGCCAGCGCCACCAGCGCGTCTATCGGGGGCGGCAGCAGGCAGGGTGCAAGGCCGATCGCCACCGCGATGGCCAGTTCGTGCAGTGCCATGCGCTGCGCCAGCGGCTTCGATTTGGAGCTGTCGTCGTCGCGCACATAGACGAGGAAGTAGATCAGCAGCGTCGACGCCAGGCGCGACACCGCGTGCCCGGCGATCAGCGCGATGGCCAGCAGCGGCGGGCCGAAGTCCGCATCGAGTTCCACCAGCGCGTTCCACTTGGTCAGCAGGATCAGGCCGACGCCCAATGTC
This sequence comes from Sulfuritalea sp., assembly GCA_026399445.1. GTDB lineage: Bacteria > Pseudomonadota > Gammaproteobacteria > Burkholderiales > Rhodocyclaceae > Sulfuritalea. The sequence continues at coordinate 6,663 of JAPLRA010000053.1, read as the reverse complement.
GCATAGCTGCCGACGCGCGAATCCTTCATGATCGCCAGTACCTGCGCCTTCTCCCAGCCGCCACCGAAGCCGTCGCAGGAATCGGCGAAGCCGTCTTCGTGGAAGGCGCCGGTGGCCAGGATCGTCGCCGCCATGCCGAGCAGTACCGCCACGCCGATCGGCAGTGCCAGGGCGGCCAGCTCCGTGACGCCGGCGCCGATGCCGCCGATGAGTATGCCGATCAGCGGGAAGTAGCGCGCCGCGTGGTCGAGCTGGTCCTGCGTGTGTCCCACCCACGCCGGCACCGGCAGTCGCGTGAAGAAGCGCAGCGCGGCGAAGAAATATTCCAGCTCGCGCTTCATACAGCTTTCTCGCTGACGCCGGCCGACTCGAAGCTCGCCATCTCGTTCATGAAGGCGCAGGCGGCGTTGAGCAGCGGCAGCGCCAGTGCCGCACCGGTGCCTTCGCCCAGGCGCAGGCCGAGGTCGAGCAACGGCCGGCCCTTGAGCCAGTCGAGCTGCCGGCGGTGGCCGGCTTCGTTCGAACAGTGCGCATAGACGCAGTAGTCGAGGATCGCCGGCGAAATCTGCGCCGCAACAAGCAGGGCGCTGGTGACGATGAAGCCGTCGATCAGCAGCGTCATGCGCGCTTCCGCCGCCGCCAGCATCGCGCCGGCCAGCATGGCGATTTCGAAGCCACCGAAGCGTGCCAGCACGCGCAGTGCATCTTCGCCTGTGGCGCCGCCGGCGGCGGGTTTCTCTGGCCAGGCAACCAGCGCCTGCGCCAGCAGCATGCGCTTACGCTCCAGCCCGGTATCATCGAGCCCGGTGCCGCGCCCGACGCAGTCCGCCATCGGCAGGCCGGTGATGCAGTGGGTGATCAGCGAGGCCGCGGCGGTGTTGCCGATGCCCATCTCGCCAAAGCCGAGCACGTTGCAGCCGGCGGCGGCAAACTCGCGCGCCAGCTTCGCGCCATTCGCCATCGCCGTGGCGCATTCGGCGTCGCTCATGGCGGCGCTGTCGCGATACTTCGCCGTACCGCCAGCGCCGACTTTCGCATCGACAAGGTTTAGGCGTGCGCCGAAGTCATGCGCCACGCCGGCATCGGCCACCACCAGTTTCATGCCGGCCTGCTTTGCCAGCACGTTGATCGCTGCGCCGCCGGCAAGAAAGTTTTCCACCATCTGCCAGGTGACTTCCTGCGGAAAGGCCGAGACGCCGGCCTTCGCCGCGCCGTGGTCGCCGGCGCAGACCAGCACGTAGGGATTGACGACCTGCGGCGAGAGGCTGCGCTGGATCAGGCCGAGCTGCAGGGCGAGGCTTTCGAGGCGGCCGAGCGCGCCCAGCGGTTTGGTCTTCTGGTCGATCTTGTGCTGCAGTTCCTTGGTCAGCACGCGATCCAGCGGGGCCAGCACAAAGCGCGGAAATTCCACGGGGGAATGCATCCGTTTGATCCTCTCAATGCGAAGTTGCAGCGGAGGCTAACACCAGTCTCCTGTCCCGGCAAAAGGTGGGGTGGCATCTCCGCGTTGCAGGAAGGAGTGCAGGGCACCGAGCCCGGCCAGGTGGGCGGGGCCGTTCATCAGCTTGAGCGAGTAGCGGATCAGCGGCATGCGCGTCAGGCGGTCGAGGGTCTTCCCGATCTTGTCGATCAGGGCGATCTGCATTTCGCGGTCCTTCTTGCGGCCGCACGTGCGATAGGCAGCGACGTAGGCGGGCCAGTCGATGTCGCGGCTGCGTCCGACCGTGCGCAGGGCCAGCACCATGGCGCTGTCGAGCGACTCCGAGAGCGTGTCCATCTTCACCGCCTCGAGCAGGGTCAGCAGCGCCCTGGCGGGCAGGATGCGCACCATGAGGGGCACGACGCGCGCCAGTTCTTCGTCGCGGGTGCGGAAGTCCTTGGGGCCGTAGAGGTCGCTCAAGAAGAATTCCGCCGCCGACTTGTAGCGCTTGCTGGCCAGCAAGTCGGCATAGCTGCGGGCGAGTCGCGCCGCCTGCCACTCCTTGAGACGCGGGAAGTCTTCGGGATGGGGATCGGCAGCCCGTGCAGCGCGCAGTTCGCGTGCCTCGGCGATGCAGGCCGCCAGTTCGTTGCCGATGGCTTCCTTGTCGAGTTCCTCATCCATGGAGTGGATTATCCATCCTGCCGACACGGGCTCGTTAGAGTGCCTTGCCTAATCCATGCGCTTATCGGCGCATAAACTGACAAAATACGCTGTGCCCATGCAGGAGGAGCCTGGAATGAACGCAAACGAAGCGATAGCCCGTCAACTGGCCGAGGCGGATACATTCAAGAACGTGTTCGCGCGCATGCACGCCGCCACCCGGCGCAACGCGCAGGTGGAGCGCAGTGCACGGCAGGCGCGGCTGGATGCGCTGGCGGCGCTGGTGCACGACAACGCCGAGCGCTTCGTCACGGCAATCTCGGCCGACTTCGGCCACCGCTCCGCGCACGAAACCCGGCTGCTGGAACTCTTCCCCAGCCTTGAATCGATCCGCCACACCCGCTCCCACTTCGGCGCCTGGATGAAGCCGCAGCGCAAGTCGGCGTCGATCATCATTCCGCAGCCGCTGGGCGTGGTCGGCATCATCGTGCCGTGGAACTATCCGCTGTTCCTTGCGGTTGCACCGCTCGCCGCGGCAATCGCGGCCGGCAACCGGGTGATGATCAAGATGTCGGAATTCACCCCGCGCACCGGCGAGTTGCTGGCCGAACTGGTGGCCAGGTATTTCACCGAAGACGATGTCGCGGTAGTGCTGGGCGATGCCACGGTCGGCGCCGATTTCGCGCGCCTGCCTTTCGACCACCTGCTGTTCACCGGTTCGACCAAGGTTGGCCACGACATCATGCGCATGGCGGCGGACAACCTGACGCCCGTCACGCTGGAACTCGGCGGCAAGTCGCCGGCAATCGTCGGCCTCGATTACCCGATGGCCAAGGCGGCGGAGCGCATCATGGTCGGCAAGCTGCTGAATGCCGGGCAGACCTGCATCGCGCCCGACTACGTGCTGGTGCCGGCCGGCCAGGAACAGGCCTTCATCGAGGCGGCGCGTGCGGTGGTGGCTAAGTGCTTCCCGGCCATGGCGACCACGCCGGACTACACGGCGATTGTCAATGATCGCCACTACCAGCGACTGCAGGGCTACGTGACCGATGCGCAGGCGCGCGGCGCGAAGATCGAGCCGCTGTCCACCGCGAAGGCCGACGACACTCGGCGCAAGCTGCCGCCGCTGGCGCTGCTGAACGTCGACGACACCATGCGCGTGATGCAGGACGAGATCTTCGGCCCGCTGCTGCCGGTGCTGCCCTACAAGGACCTCGACGCGGCGATCGCCTATGTGAACCAGCACCCGCGCCCGCTGGCGCTCTACTACTTCGGCAACGGCGGAGGCGACCGTGACCGCGTGCTGAACGAGACCGTGGCTGGCGGCGTGACGATCAACGACACCATCCTGCACATCGCACAGGAAGAACTGCCCTTCGGCGGTGTGGGTCCCAGCGGCATGGGGCATTACCACGGCATCGAAGGCTTCAAGACCTTCACCAAGCAGAAGGCGGTGTTCTACCAGTCGCGGCTCAACGGCATGTCGCTGTTCAATCCGCCGTATGGCGCGCTGTTCGAGCGCCTGACCAAGTTCCTGATTCGCTGAAAGTCGGCGATGGCGGCACGGCAATTCCGCTGGCTTCTGCTCGGTGAGCTGCTGGGCTACTTCCTGCTCGGTTATTGGCTGGTGTCGGGTGCCGGCTGGACGCCGCTGCAGGCGGTCGGCCTCGCGTTAACGGGTTTCTTCGGTGGGCGATTGTTCATCGTGGGACTGACCTTCATTTTCATGCTGCAGGGTCGCGGTACCGTGCCGGTGGAACTGCGCATCGGACCGTACGGCGCGTTGCGCATGGTGCTCGAGGAATTTCTTGGCTTTGTTGTGCTGTTCTCGTTGATCCAGCCCTTTGAAGCTTTCTGGCTGGGGCCGGACCGGCTGGCGAAGCCCGCTTTCGGCCGCCCGCCGCTGCTGCTGATCCACGGCTACCAGTGCAATCGCGCCTTCTGGTTCTGGTTGCGGCCGCGGCTCGAAGCGGCGGGCTGGACCGTGGCGACGCACAGCCTGGAGCCGGTATTTTCGGACATCGACGCGTATGCGGAAGGCATTGCCCGGCGCATCGACGAGGTGCTGGCCGCCACCGGTGCGCCGCAGGTGATCCTCGTCGGCCATAGCATGGGCGGCCTGGCGTCTCGCGCCTACCTGCGACGCCATGGCACCGGGAAGGTGGCGCGCTTGATCACGCTGGGCTCGCCGCATCGCGGAACCCTGCTGGCACGCTTGGGCCTGGGCCCGAATGCACGGCAGATGCGCGTCGACAGCCCGTGGCTACGGGGGTTGGCGGCGCCCCTGCCGCCGGCTTCGGTTTCAATTTACAGTTGCCACGATAACTACGTGTTTCCCCAGCAGGCTTGCTCGACGCTGGAAGGGGCGACCAACGTCGCCATCGGCGGCGTCAGCCATCTGGGCATGGCCTTTTCGCCTCGGGTGCTGGGCAATTTGATGGAAGCGCTCGAACCATCGGCTTGATTTTTGGAGGATCGGATAAGTCATGAAGGAATTCGACTACATCGTAGTAGGTGGCGGCGCCGGAGGCTGTGCCGTGGCAGGGCGGCTTTCGGAAGATCCCGCGGTCAGCGTATGCCTGCTCGAAGCAGGCAAAAGCGACGACCAGTTGCTGATCAAGGTGCCCTTCTGCACCGCCCTGATGCTGCCGACGCCGATCAACAACTGGGCTTTCGAAACCGTTCCGCAGCCAGGCCTCAACGGCCGGCGTGGTTACGTGCCGCGCGGCAAGACAATGGGCGGCTCGACGTCGATCAATGCGATGGTCTATACGCGCGGCCATCCCTGGGATTACGACCACTGGGCGGCGCTGGGCAACGAGGGCTGGTCCTGGCGGGACGTGTTGCCGTATTTCAGGAAATCGGAACACAACGAGGATTTTCAGGACGAGCATCACGGGCAGGGCGGGCCGTTGAATGTCGCAAACCTGCGCTCGATGAACCCCTTCCAGGAAATCTATCGCGAGGCGGCCCGGCAGACCGGCTTCAAGCTGGTCGACGACTTCAACGGCGCTGACCAGGAAGGCATCGGCATCTATCAGGTCATGCAGAAGAACGGCGAACGCCGGAATGCGGCGCGCGCCTACGTGACCCCGCATCTGGCCAGCCGCCCCAACCTGAAGGTCATCACGCAGGCGCGGGCGCGACGCGTGCTGTTCACCGGCAAACGAGCCACCGGCGTGGAATTCCTGCAACGCGGCGACGTCCAAACGTTTCAGGCGAAGCGCGAGGTGATCCTGACGGCCGGTGCGCTGCAATCGCCCCAGTTGCTGATGCTTTCGGGCGTTGGCGCCGGAGCAGAACTGCAGCAGTTCGACATCCCCGTCATCCACGACCTTCCCGGCGTGGGAAAGAATCTGCAGGACCATCCAGACTACATTTTCAACTACCGCGCCAGGTCCCTCGACCTGCTCGGCATCTCGCTCGGCGGCTCACTGCAACTGATGAAGGAGATCGGTCGCTACCGGCGCGAACGTACCGGCATGATGACCTCGAACGGCGCCGAGGGCGGGGGCTTTCTGCGGCGCTTCCCGGATTCTCCGGCGCCCGAGTTTCAACTGCACTTCGTGGTCGGCATGATCGACAGCCATGCGCGCAAACTGCACATGGGACACGGCTATTCCTGCCATATCTGCCTGCTGCGGCCGAAGAGCATCGGTACGGTGAGTCTCGCCAGTGCCGATCCGGTGACCGCCCCCGAGATCGATCCGAAGTTTTTCGATCATCCTGACGACCTCGAGGCCATGGTCGATGGCTTCAAGCTCACCCGGAAACTCATGGATGCGCCCGTGCTGGCGAACATCCGCATCGGCGAGCTCTATAGTGCGGGGATATATTCCGATGACGCCATTCGGGAAGAGCTGAAGAATCGGTCGGACACGATCTATCACCCGGTCGGAACCTGCAAGATGGGCAGCGACCCGATGGCGGTGGTCGATTCCAGGCTGCGCGTGCATGGTCTCGAAGGCCTGCGCGTGGTCGATGCCTCGATCATGCCTACGCTGATCGGCGGCAACACCACCGCGCCGACGCTGATGATTGGCGAAAAGGCCGCCGAGATGATTCGCGCCGATTCGCACTGATGCGCGCTGCTGCCGTTGGCGCAGCCCGATGTTGGGTGATAGAGTTGAGATTCCGGGAAGGTAAAGGAGAGTTCTTGTGATATCCGAATTTCTGAGCGAGTCACTTCGCACCACGGCACTGAGCGCAGCCATGCGCGGCGCCGGACTGGCCGTGCGCTTCCTGCCCATTCCGCAGCCTACGATCCTTGTGGGACCCGGCGCCAGCGGCAGGCTGGGACAAACCATTGCCGGGTTTGGCCACAGCAAGATACTCATCGTCACCGACAACATCATCTCCAAGCTCGGCCTGCTCGACGATCTGACCAAGGCCCTGACTGCGGGGGGGGCCGAGTACGTAGTATTCGATGCCATCACGCCTGACGCACCGATCCCCCTGATTGAACAAGGGATCGACTTTTATTGGGAACACGGCTGCGATGCCATCGTGGCATTTGGGGGCGGGTCCTCGATGGATGCCTCCAAAGCCATTGCAGCGGCAGTCTCCAATCCCGGCAAGAC
>JAPLRA010000285.1 GCA_026399445.1 Sulfuritalea sp. | reverse complement strand
AAGTCGCCAGCAACAGCACCCAGAGCAGCAACGAACCTTCGTGCCCGCCCCATACCGCGGCGAAACGATATATCGTCGGCAATTGCGAGTTGGAGTGCTCGGCGACATATTGCACCGAGAAATCGTTGGTGATGAATGCGTAGGTCAGGCAAGCGAATGCCAACAACAGCAGCAACCATTGTGTCTGAGCGGCCGGCCTTGCCAGTGCTATCCACTCCGCATTATTGCGATGCGCGCCGACGAGCGGGAGAACGCCTTGTATGACCGCAACCACCAAGGCGAGGATGATTGCGAAATGACCGAGCTCTGGAATCATGATTGCCTCACTGCATTAAAGTTTTTGCGGTCTTGCCTGCCTGGTCGACGGCATGCTTGGCTTCGGGCGGCATGTAATTCTCGTCATGCTTGGCCAGCACTTCAGTGGCGGCAAACACGCCGTCGCTGCCCAGTCGCCCCTGCACTACCGCACCTTTGCCGTCGCGAAACAGGTCGGGCAGGATGCCGGTGTAGGCGACGGGGATTTCCTTGACCGTATCCGTCATGACGAAGCGCACGGTCATGTCCTGACGCTTGACCGAGCCTTCCTTGACCAGCCCGCCGATACGAAACGCCTTGCCCTGCGGCGATTTGCCCGCCGCGACTTCCGAGGGGGTAACGTAGAGCGCGATGTTGCTGTCGAGCGCGTTGAGCGCCAGCCCGGCGGCAACGGCCAACGAGGCCCGCCCGCCCGCCGACAATCAGGGCGATGCGTTTCTGTCTGGGTTTCATTGGGATTTCTGCTGAAGTTCGAGTTCGTCGGCGAGGCGTTCGCGGATCAGGCTTTTGCGAACCTCGTTAAGACGCCGCCTGGCCAGAAAAGGTTCCGCGACCATAAGCAGAAGGCAGGCACCGAAGCTGCCCCAGACGTAGAAGGCGTAGCCGCCCATGGCGAAAAACTCACCGACGCTATTCCACTGCATGCTTGACCCAGTCCGTATGTCGTTCGCGTTCGAGGATGATGGCGCGCACCCGTGTCAGCGCCACCGCGATCGAATACATCCAGAAGCAGAGCGCCATCAGCAGCATGCCCCAGAGCATGGTCTGCGCCATCGAGGGCGCCTTGTTCATGTTGATGGTGGAGCCCTGATGCAGGGTGTTCCACCACTTCACCGAAAAATAGATGATGGGAATGTTCACCACGCCCACCAGCGCCAGGATCGCCCCGGCCTTGTCGGCACGGCGCGGATCGTCGATCGCCGCCTGTAGCGCCATGAAGCCCAGATACAGGAAGAACAGGATCAGCTCGGAGGTCAGGCGCGCATCCCACACCCACCACGCGCCCCACATCGGCTTGCCCCACAGGGCACCGGTCCACAGGGACAGTGCCGCCATCAGGGCCCCGGTGGGCGCCAGCGACTGCGCCATCATGCCCGACACCCGCGTGTTGAGGGCGAGGCCAAGACCGGCCCAGAAGGCCATCACCAGATAGATGAACATGGACATCCACGACGCCGGAACATGCACGAAGATGATCCGGTAGCCCTCGCCCTGCTGCGCATCGGTCGGTGCGACGAAGAAGGAAATCCACAAACCGGCAAAGCCAAACACGGCAGCAGCAGCCCAGAACCACGGGATCATGCGCCCGGCAAGCGGATAGAAGGCCTGCGGGCTGCCAAACCGGAACCACTGAATTATCGACTGACTCACTCTAGTGCAATCCTCACCGCAGCCGTGGTCGCCCACGGCGCAAAAAAAGCCGCCAAGGCCAGCATCGCTGCCAGCAATGACAAGTGCCCACCCGCGCCAAGACCGGCGATGTGGGCTTCCACCGCGCCCGCGCCGAAGATCAGCGCCGGAATGTAAAGCGGCAACACCAGCAGCGCCAGCAACACGCCGCCGCCACGCAAT
>JAPLRA010000208.1 GCA_026399445.1 Sulfuritalea sp. | reverse complement strand
GCAGCTTTTCGTAGGCGCTGACCCAGGCGTCGTCGAGCGGCACCTGCACCGCGAGCAGCAGTTCGCCGGACGCCAGCGTCAGCCATTTCATGCCGTCGTCGCGGTAGAGCTCGAGCAGCGGCTGCCGGCGAACACCTTCGGCGCCGAGGATCTCGACCTCGGCTCCGAGCGCGATCAGCGCCGGCGCCACGTCGCCGCTGAAGGCAGCGTAGCAGCGTTTGGATTTCTTCGCGACGCGGCAGCCTTCGCCGTCGCGCTTCATGCAGTAGTTGTTGCCCGCGCGCCAGGCTTCGCTCTGGTTGTAGTAGTTGCAGCGGGTATCGAGACAGAGGTTGCCGCCCAGAGTCGCGGCGTTGCGATGCGTCGGTCCGGCGACAGCGAGCGCAGCCTGCGCCACTGCCGGCAAACGCTTCTGCACCACGGGATGCGCGGCAAGTCGCGTCAGGCTGACGCCGGTGCCGATGCGCAAGGCGCCGGCTTGCTCGACGACCTCGCCCAGTTCGGCGATCGATCCGAGATCGATCACCGCACCGGGTGTGACGAGGCCGTGCCTGAGATTCGGCATCAGGTCGGTGCCCCCGGCAATGAAGAAGCTGGCCGGGTTCGCGGCATGCATGCGCACCGCATCGGCGGCCGTCGCCGGGCGCAGGTAGTGGAATTCGGGCACGGCGTTCATTTGCTCACCTCGTTGGCAGCGGCGGCGGCAAGCTGTTCCTGCCGCACGGCGAATATTTTTTCCGGAGTGATCGGCAGCATCCTGAAACGGTGGCCGGTGGCTTCCTCGACCGCCGCCGCCAGCGCCGACATGAAGCCGGACAGCGGACCTTCGCTGGCTTCCTTGGCGCCGAAAGGACCGTTCGGGTCGATGGTCTCCACGATATGCACCTCGATTTCGGGCGAATCCATGATCGTCGGCACACGGTAGTCGAGGAAGCTCGCCGCCTTGTGGCGCCCGTTCTCGTACACCGTTGCCTCCGACATGGCCTGGCCCATGCCCATCCAGATCGCGCCCTGCACCTGGCCTTCGACCGACATCGGATTGATCGCAAAACCGCAGTCGATCGCGCACCAGACCTTGTCGATCGTGATCTTGCCCAGATCCAGATCGACGCTGACCTCGACGGCCTGCGCGGCGTAGGAGAAGCCCATCGTCGAGCCCACCGCGCCACCACGCTGCTTGCCGCCCTGGAACTCGACGGGGCAGGTGAAGGTGCCATTCACGGTCAGCATCCCGACGCCGACCAGAGCTTCCTCGGCGATGTCCTCGAAGGGAATATGCCGGTCGGGGTCCGCAGCGACAGCCGCGCCTTCGCCGTACCATTCGACTTCGGCTTCGGTGACCTTGAGGCGGCGCGCGGCGGCGGCCACCAGCAGCTTCTTCAAATTCTGCGCGGCGTCGGCGGCAGCGTTGCCGACCATGAAGGTGACGCGCGACGAATACGAGCCATTGTCCTTGGGCGTCAGCGCAGAATCGTTGGCGATCAGGCGCAACCGCCGGTAATCGACGCCCAGCACTTCGGTGACGATCTGCGTGATGATGGTCGATGAACCCTGGCCGATATCGGCAGCGCCGGTAAGAATCGTGACCCCGCCATCGAAATCGAGGCGCAGGGCAATCGTCGCGTGGGGCTGGCCGGTGAAATGCACCGGCTTGGCCGAGCCGCTGACGAAATGCGAGCAGGCCATGCCCAGCCCCTTGCCGATGCCGCCAACCTGAGGGAGATTGCCCTTGCGCGCCTTCCAGCCGCTGGCGCGCTCGACCCAATCGAGGCAGTCGCCGAGGCCGTAGGACATCACCTTGAGGCCGTTGATGGTTTCGGTCGGCGCCTGCAGCAGATTCTTGCGGCGGATCGCGATCGGGTCGAGGCCGAGCTCGGCCGCCATCGTGTCGAGCAGCGACTCGAAGGCGAAGCGGATATTGACGGTGCCGTGGCCGCGCATCGCGCCCCGCAGGGCGGCGTGTTCGAGTAGACGCGGTAGCCGTCGTACTTCACCGCCGGCAGGTCGTAGAGGCCGTTGAGCAGGGCACCGGAATAGAGGATCGTGACCAGCCCATAGCCGCCGTAGGCTCCCCCCCGCTGGACTACTTCGGCCTCGCAGGCGGTCATGTGGCCATCGCGCTTCAGGCCGAGCTTGATGCGGATCTGCGTCTCGGGCCGGCCGCGATGCGTCAGGAATGCCTCTTCGCGCGTCATCAGCAGGCGCACCGTGCCGCGCGCGGCGCGCGCCAGCAGGGCGACTATGACTTCGAAATTGAGCGGCTCGACGCGGTGGCCGAAGCCGCCGCCGACGAAGGGCTTGATCACGCGAATGTGCGCTGCTTCCATCTTCAGGCATTGCGCCAGCGTCAGATGCACGTAGTAGGGCACCTGCGTCACCGACCACAGCGTCAGGTGGCCGCGCTCCGGTTCGTAGGTGGCCAGCGCCGCGTTGGGTTCCATCATCGCGTGATGGACCTCGGCGCAGTCGTAGCTTTCCTCGCGCACCAGGTCGGCCGCGGCGAATCCCGCGGCCGTGTCGCCGAATTCGTTATGCACCGCGCGCTCGATGTTGCCCTGCTTGTTCTCGTGCAGCAGCACGGCGTCGGGGTCGCGCGCCGCAGCGGCCTTGAAGTAGGCCGGCAATTCGCGCACGCGCAGGCGGATGCGCGACAGCGCCAGATTCGCGGTGGCCTCGTCGACCGCGGCCACCGCCGCGACCGGTTCGCCGATG
>JAPLRA010000120.1:6387-12256 GCA_026399445.1 Sulfuritalea sp. | reverse complement strand
AGGGCCGCTACAAGGGCGTGCATTTCGCGGTGATCGGGCGCATCCAGTTGCGCTATGCCGCGGGCGTCTGGAACGAGTGGCACATCTTGCTCGACGACATGCGCGGCGGCCGGCTTTCGGATGCCAACGGCGAATACCTGATTTCCTTCCTCAAGCCGCCGGGCGCGGCACTGCCCGAATTCGCCAAGCTCATGCCGAACGACGAGCTGACGCTGGCCGGTCAGGATTTCGTCGTCACCGACCGCGAAGAAGCCCTATGCATCGCCGGCGAGGGCGAACTGCCCTTCGCCTTCGGCGCCGGCTATCCGGCGCAACTGGTCGACCTGCGCACCGCGGGTGAGGCCGAAGCGGCGTTTGCCAGCATCGACTACTCGGAAACGCCGCCGCTGTTCTTCGTCGGCGAATCGCTGCCGTTTACCGCCTTCAAGTTTGCCAACCTGCGCAGCGAGACAGCCACCGCAAAACCGGCCGGCAAGGTCAAGGCGCTGCAATGCCCGAGTTGCGGCGGCACCATCACGCTGCACGACAAGGCGGTGCAAAGCGTCGCCTGTCCGTCCTGCCTCAGCGTGCTCGAACCCGACAACGAAAGCCTGCGCATCCTCGCCAAAGCTGCCGCCGCGACACGTATCGAGCCGCTGATTCCGCTCGGCAGCAGCGGCCGTTTCGTCGGCAAGGACTGGACCGTGATCGGTTTCCAGCAGCGGGCGATCACGGCCGAGGGCGTCGACTACCCCTGGCAGGAATTCCTGCTGCACCACCCGGAGAAAGGCTTTCGCTGGCTGGTCGAATCGGAAGGCCACTGGAACTGGGTCAGCCCGGTCACCAAGCCGCCGCGCTACAGCGTCGGCATGCCGGAGACAACGTACGGCAGCGAAACGTTTCGGCGCTATTCGACCGGCTCGGCCGAAACCCGCTATGTCATCGGCGAATTCACCTGGAAGGTCAGCGTCGGCGAAACCTGGGAGATCATCGACTTCATTGCGCCACCGAAGATGCTGAGCCGCGAGACCAGCCACGACGAAATGACATGGTCGCTCAGCGAATACCTGCCATCGGAAGAAATCGCTGCCGCCTTCAAGCTCAAGACGCCACTGCCGGCGCCGAAGGGCATCGGCATGAACCAGCCGAATCCGCGCACGGAAAATCATCGCCGCGTCTGCCGCAATTTCTGGAAGTTTCTGATGCTTGCCGTCGCCGCACAGTTGATCTGGTTCTTCTTTCTGGGCGGTCGCACGCTGCTCGACCAACGGCTGGTGTTCTCGCCGAAAAATGAAGAGCCCATCACCACCCAAACCTTCGAACTCGACAAGGCAGCGCGCAACCTGGTGCTGCGCCACGAAACCGATCTCGACAACAACTGGCTCGGGCTGAACCTGACACTGGTCGACAAGAAGAGCGGTCGCGCCTGGGTGGCGCAAAGCGACGTCGCCTACTGGCACGGCTCTGACGGTGGCGACAGCTGGAGCGAAGGCGACAAGACGCGCGAACTGGTGTTCCGCGACCTGCCCGCGGGCACTTACTACTTCGTCATCGATCCGGAAATCTCCGCGGAGAAACCCGTCGCGGTGGCCGATCGCGTCAAGGTCACGCGCGACCAGGCGGCCTGGAGCAACTTCTTCTTCCTGCTGATTTTCCTCGCCGCCTTCCCGCTGTTCAGCCGCTACCGCGTTCAGGCTTTCGAGAGCCAACGCTGGAAGGACGCGGACTATCTTTCCAGCGGCGCCGAACGCAGCTCCGCCAGCGATAGTGACAGCGACGACTCCGGAGGGGACGACTGATGCAACGCGTCGCGATGATCCTCAGCCTGGCCGCCTTTACCCTGTTCAACTACGGCCAGTACCTGGGCTGGAGCATGTTCTCGGAGAACGCCGACGCACAGCCCGTGCGCTCGGCCAATGCGGCGCGCACTTTCCACAAGTAACGATTCATTGATGCAACGCCCCCTGCTGGTCTCCGTTTTCATCGTCGCCTCCTGCGGGCTGGCCTACGAGTTGATCGCCGGCGCCTTGGCGAGCTACCTGCTGGGCGATTCGGTGATGCAGTTCTCGACCGTGATCGGCGTCTATCTGTTCGCCATGGGAATCGGCTCGTGGCTGTCGAAGCATGTGGCGGGCAATCTGCTGGTGCGATTCATCCAGATCGAGCTCCTGGTCGGCCTGCTCGGAGGCCTTTCGGCGGGGTTGCTGTTCCTCTTGTTCACGCTTCACGCCGGACCCTTCCGCTTCACGCTCTATGGACTGGTGCTGCTGATCGGCATCCTGGTCGGCCTCGAAATTCCGCTGATCATGCGCATCCTCAAGCGCGAAGTGGCGTTCAAGGATCTGGTGGCGCAGGTGCTGACTTTCGACTACATCGGTGCGCTGGCGGTGTCGGTGCTGTTCCCGCTGCTGCTGGCGCCGCATCTCGGGCTGGTCAGGAGCGCGCTGCTGTTCGGTCTGCTCAATGCGGCAGTCGCGGCCTGGGCGCTGTGGCTGTTCCGCGCGCAGATCGGCGTTATGCCGGCGCTGCGTGCGCAATGCGTTGCGGTGATCGGTTTCCTTGCGATCAGCTTCGGTTTTGCCGGTGCTTTCGTCAGTCTGGCCGAAGCGAATCTTTACAACGAGGACATCGTTCACGCCGAGTCGAGTCCGTATCAGCGGATCGTCGTCACGCGACAGCGCGACGAAACGCGGCTGTACCTCAACCACAACCTGCAGTTCTCCTCGCGCGACGAATACCGCTACCACGAGGCACTGGTGCACCCGGGATTGGCCGCTCTGCCCGGCGCACGCAAGGTACTGGTGTTGGGCGGCGGCGACGGCATGGCCGTGCGCGAGATCCTCAAGTACCCGCAGGTGGACAGCATCACGCTGGTCGATCTCGATCCGCGCATGACGGACCTGTTCTCGAAGTCACCGCTGTTGAGCGAACTGAATGGCGGCGCACTGAATTCGCCGAAGCTGAAGATCATCAATGCCGATGCATTGCAATGGCTGGAGCAGACGCCGGAGATGTTCGACTTCGTCGTCGCAGATTTTCCCGATCCCTCGAACCACAGCCTTGGCAAACTCTACTCGACCGCCTTCTATCGCCTGCTGAAACAGCACGTCGCCGAAACCGGCCGCATCGTGGTCCAGGCCACGTCGCCGATGTATGCGCGGGAGAGCTTCTGGACCGTGGTCGCCACGCTCGAAGCCGCCGGCTGGCAGACCGCGCCCTATCACGCGCTGGTACCAAGCTTCGGCGAATGGGGCTACATCCTCGCCGGTCGGCGCGAGTACCGTCCGCCGACAAGCATCCCGGTGCCGACGCGCTTCGTCACGCCCGATGCGCTGCCGGCGCTGTTCCACTTTCCCGCCGACATGGCGCGCATTGCCGCCGAACCCAATCGCCTCGACAACCAGAACCTCGTTCGCGTGTTCGAGCGTGAGTGGGGCCGGGTGCAGGCGCACTGAAATGAGCATCGACCCCGGTATTGGGATGTATCCGTTTGGAGACCGTCAATTGTCACGACATGGGTTGAGCGAATGAAATTCGAACGTCTATATCCGATCTGGTTCGCAATGTGCGCAGCGGTGGGGGCGATTGTCGGAAACCTGACTGACTATGGCGCAATCCGCGGACTGACCGACGGCATGATAGTAGCCGTCATGCCACTCCTTCTGATGATACTGGCTGTTCTCTTCATGTCGCTTTGGCGGCCTCCGCTTCCGGATTGTCGTTGCGGTCAATGCAAGCACAAGGGGTATCGGTACCTTGGTCCCACCGACGATGCCCACGCTGGAATCAGATTCAACTGCCCGAAATGCGGAAGAGTGTATGAGTCGTTCAACGGGCGCTTCGATGAAATCGCAGGCGATGGCCACATTGTTCCGTACATGCACCACTCGAAATGGGGGCGATGGAAAATCACCGGGGCCCGGATTTCCGCGTAGGCGGAGCAACCATGGACTATGCCTATGTCAATAGTCGGCTCGCAGTCCATTTGAGTCGCTTGGTGTCGGCTGCAGTACTGGCGGATTCACCGCGACTGGAATCGATTGATGCAACCCGGCAGGAAGGCAAGCGCGCGCGATCGCTTGATTCCATCTCGTCCTGCTTCCGGATCGCAGGCGCCGGCGGCGTAACGATTCTCGCGGTCCGGCCCCAGCGGGAAGGCGACGACGACTGACCCCATGCGCCGACGAGACTTCCTGACGGGCGTTTCGGCCACTGGCTTGCTCGCGGCCTGCGGTTCCAAGGCCGCGCCGCCGCTGCCGCCGGGGATACTTACGGGCGCGAACGACGTCCTCGGCCATCGCCTGCGCAAACCCGACTTTCCGGCGCCGACAGAAACGCGGCGCACCACGGTGGCGATTGTCGGCGGCGGCATCGGCGGCCTTTCTGCGGCGTGGAAACTCGCGCGCTCGGGCTGTAACGATTTCCTGCTGCTGGAAATGGACGCCGAGGCCGGCGGCAATTCGCGCGCCGGAAAGAACGAGGTCTCGGCGCATCCGCTGGGTGCCCACTACCTGCCGCTGCCGCCGCGCGAGGCGCGCGCCACGCGCCAGTTGCTGGCGGAACTCGGCGTGCTGCGGGGCGACCCTGACGCAGCACACCCGACCTACGACGAAAAGTATCTGTGCCATGCGCCGCAAGAGCGGCTCTACACCAACGGCTACTGGCAGGAGGGTTTGTGGCCGACACTGGGCGTGCCGCAAAGCGAGCGCGCCCAATACGTCCGCTTCCAGGAATTCATCGCCGAGTTGCGGCAGAAACGCGATGGTGCCGGCCGCCGCGCTTTCGCCCTGCCGCTGGCGCTGTCCAGCCGCGATCCAAAGCGGCTGGCGCTGGACCGCATCACCATGCGCGACTGGCTGCTGCAGGAGGGCTATACCGCGCCGGGTCTGCACTGGCTGGTCGACTATGCCTGCCGCGACGACTACGGCACCAGCGCGGCGCAAACCTCGGCCTGGGCGGGCCTGCACTACTTCGCCTGCCGCGATGGCGAAGGGCAGGTGCTGACGGCACCGGAAGGCAACGCCTGGCTGGCGCACGGTCTGGCGCGGGCGACCACCGGCCGGGTGCAGTCGAACGCGCTGGTGTTCCGCGTCGAGCAAGGCAGGAAGGAAACCGTCTGCGATGTATATCTGGCCGCCGAGAATCGCAGCATTCGCATCATCTGTCGCGAACTGATCTGGGCGGCGCCGCTGTTCCTCATTCCGCATGTGTTCGCAGCGCCGCGGCCGGAATGGCTGGCCGCCATCAAGGGCGCCGAGTATGCGCCATGGATCGTGGCGAACCTGACGCTGTCGTCCGCGCCGCAAACCCGAGCCGGCCAGCCGCTGGCCTGGGACAACGTGCTGCACGACAGCGCGGCGCTGGGCTATGTCGTTGCGACCCATCAGCAATTGCGCTACGCGCCGGGGCCGACCGTCATCACCTGGTATCGGGCGTTGCATGAAGAATCGCCGTCTCACCAGCGCCAGCGCGGTGCGTCCCTACGGGAACTTTTGTGGGGGCGCGATGCCTGGGCCGCGGAGGTACTGGCCGATTTGTCGGCGCCGCATCCCGAAATCCGCGAGTTGACAAAGCGGATCGACATCCACCGCCACGCCCACGCCATGATCCGCCCCTTGCCCGGTCGCTTGTGGAGTGGCACGCGCAGCAGCTTCGAGTCGGGCCGGCCCGGCATCCAGTTCGCCCATGCCGATGTGTCCGGCCTGTCGCTGTTCGAGGAAGCAAATTTTCGTGGCGTGCTCGCCGCAGAGCGCACGCTGGCCCGGCTCGGCGTATCCTATGCGTCCTCACTATGAACGGCCTGCACATCCTTGCCGACTTTCACGCCTGCGAAGGCGAACGCCGCCTGCTGCTCGATGCTGCGGCGCTGGCTGCGCTGTGTCGCCGCGCC
>JAPLRA010000120.1:0-6343 GCA_026399445.1 Sulfuritalea sp. | reverse complement strand
TGCTGGCCGAATCGCATCTGGCGATCCATACCTGGCCGGAGCTCGACGCGGTTACGCTCGATCTTTACGTCTGCAACTATAGTCAGGATAATCGCGCTGCCGCCGAGACCGCCTACGACGCTCTGCGCAACGAATTGAAGCCACTAAGGATCAAGCGCCGCGACGTAATTCGCGGCGATCTTGCCGAGCACGATCCCGACGCCGTCACGAACATCGAATCCGCACTACCGTAAGCACCCATATCAAAATCTTCAGGGAGAAACCCATGAGCCAGACCCGCATCGTTCTCGACCAAAACGAAATCCCGACTCACTGGTACAACATCGCCGCCGACCTGAAGAATCCGCCGTCTCCGCCCCTCGGCCCGGACGGCAAGCCGGTCGGCCCGGAACAGATGCTGGCGATCTTCCCCGGCCCGATCCTCGAGCAGGAGATGTCCGCCGAGCGCTGGATCAAGATTCCTGACGAAGTGCGCCAGATCTACGCGCTGTGGCGGCCAAGCCCGCTGTGCCGCGCCGTGCGGCTGGAGCAGATGCTGGGCACGCCGGCCAAGATTTTCTACAAGTACGAAGGCGTCTCGCCATCCGGCTCGCATAAACCCAACTCGGCGGTGCCGCAGGCCTACCTCAACAAGATCGCCGGCACCCAGCGTCTGGTGACCGAAACCGGCGCCGGCCAGTGGGGCTCGTCGCTGGCCTTCGCCGGCCAGATGTTCGGCATGCCGGTGAAGATTTTCATGGTCAAGGTCAGCTACGACCAGAAGCCCTATCGCCGCCTGATGATGCAGACCTTCGGTGGCGAGGTGATTGCCAGCCCGTCCAACCAGACCAAGACCGGACGCGACATCCTGGCGGCCGATCCGGACAATCAGGGCAGCCTCGGCATCGCCATTTCCGAGGCAGTCGAAGCCACGGTATCGACGCCGGGCAGCAAGTACACCCTGGGTTCTGTACTCAACCATGTGCTGCTGCACCAGACCATCGTCGGCCAGGAAGCCAAAAAGCAGTTCGAGAAATTCGGCGAATATCCGGACATGATCTTCGCCCCCTGTGGTGGTGGCAGCAATTTCGCCGGCGTCAGCTTCCCCTTCCTCGGCGATGCAGCGGCAGGAGACAAGCGTGCGCAGAAAATCCGCTTCGTCGCCGTCGAGCCGGCCTCCTGCCCGACGCTGACCAAGGGTGTCTATGCCTACGACTACGGCGACGCCACCGGCTTCACGCCGCTGATGAAGATGTACACGCTCGGCCACGACTTCATGCCGCCGGGCATCCATGCCGGCGGCTTGCGCTATCACGGCGATTCGCCGCTGGTCTCGCAGCTCTACCACGAGAAGCTGATCGAAGCCGTCGCCGTGCCGCAGACCGCCACCTTCGAAGCCGGCGTGATGTTCGCCCGCGCCGAAGGCATCATCCCGGCGCCCGAATCCGCCCACGGCATCCGCGCCTGCATCGACGAAGCCCTGCGCTGCAAAGCCAGCGGCGAGCCGAAGACACTGTTCTTCAACCTCTCCGGTCACGGCCACTTCGACATGACCGCCTACGAAAGCTACTTCGCCGGCAAGCTGCAGGACTTCGAGTACCCGGCCGAAGCCATTCAGGCCTCGCTGGCGAAACTGCCGAAGGTTGGCTGAGGCGGCGTGGCCATCCGGCTGTTCTTCTTTCTGCTGGTTTTCGCCAATCTGCTTTTCTTCGCCTGGACGCAAGGCTATTTTGGCGCATCCGACGAAGGCCACGAACCGCAGCGACTCGCGCAGCAATTGCACGCGGAGAAGCTGCGCATCGTGCGTGAAGGACAGACGCCGGCACCGGCTCCGGCAGTAAAGAAGGAAGCCACGGCGTGTCGCGTGGTCAGCGGTCTGGCGACGGCCGACGCCGAGGCTTTGAAGGCCGCCGTGGAGGCGGTGGGCGGCGAAGCCAAGGTTTCGCCGGTGGCGGGGCCGACGCTTCATCTGGTCGTCATCAGCGAACTTGCCAACAAGGCGGCAGCCGACAAGAAACTCGCCGAACTGACCCGCTTCGGCATCAAGGAGCAAACCGACGTCGCACTCGAGGGCGGCCGCCATGAAATCGTTCTGGGCCGCTTCGACACCAACGCTGCCGCCATAGCCTTCCTGCAGGGGCTGACGAAACGTGGCATCAAGTCGGCACGCGTCGACGGCCGCGAACAACCTGCGCTGAAGGCACAGGTCGAGGCGCGCGCCCCGGAATCAACGCTGCTGCAGCAACTGCCGAAACTGATCGCGCCCTACGCCGACGCCGCCATCGGCGAGTGCGCGTCGTAGCCGAGCGATGTCCTATGTGGTCGGACTCACCGGCGGCATCGGCAGCGGCAAAAGCGCCGTCGCCGAACTGTTCGCCCAACGCGGCATCACCGTAGTCGACACCGACGCCATTGCCCACGCCCTGACCGCGCCCGGCGGCGCCGCCATGGCCGCGATTCGCGCCGAATTCGGCGAAGCCGCGGCAAGCATCGACGGCGCCCTGGACCGCGCCGTGATGCGCGCCCTGGTCTTTGCCGACCCGTCGACACGCAAGCGCCTGGAAGCCATCCTGCATCCGCTGATTCGCACCGAAAGCGAACGCCAGATCGCGCATAAACCAGCCAGCGCGGCCTATGCCATCTTGATGGTGCCGCTGCTGATCGAGTCCGGTGATTACCGCAAACGCGTGAACCGGATTACCGTGGTCGACTGTGCGGAGAGCACGCAGATCGAGCGCGTCGTGAGCCGCAGCGACCTTGCCAGGAGCGAGATCGAGCGCATTCTTGCGGCGCAGGCGACGCGGGCCGAGCGTCTGGCGGCCGCCGACGACGTCATCGACAACGATGGAGCACTTGCCGGATTGGCGCCGCAGATAGAGCGTTTGCACCACCGGTATATGGAGCTTTCCCGCGGTGTCAGTTGAGGTTTGCACCGAATTGGGTCACAATCTAAACAATTTTCTCCATTCGGCTGGCGTGTGATTACCTACGAATACCCTCTCAGCGAGCGCGTTCGCACGCTATTGCGACTTGAAGATCTGTTCGACAAGGTCACGCATTTCGCGAGCGCCGAAGGTGCATTGGAGCACCACGTCGCGCTGGTCACGCTGTTCGAGATTCTCGAAGTTGCCGGCCGCGCCGAACTGAAATTCGACCTGGTGCAGGAACTCGAACGCCAGCGCCAGATACTGCTGTCCTTCCGCAACAACCCCGAAATTTCCGAGGACGCCCTCTCCGGCGCGCTCTACGAAATCGAGCAGGCCAGTTCGCTGCTACTCGCCATGCACGGCAAGATCGGCCACTACCTGCGCGAGAACGAATGGCTGATGACCATCAAGAACCGCGCCGCGATCCCCGGAGGCGTCTGCGAGTTCGACCTGCCGGGTTATCACTACTGGCGGCATCGCGATCCGGCGTTGCGCCAGCAGGACATTCGCGGCTGGATTGCCCCCATGATGCCGATCCGCGACGGCCTCGCGATCGTGCTGCGCCTGCTGCGCTCCTCGGGTCGCACCGAGCAGCAGACGGCCCAGCGCGGCGCCTTTCAGTTGATGCTGAGCGGCCGCAGCGCACAATTGATCCGCTTGAAGACGGGGCAGGGCGATCCCTGCCTGCCGGAAATTTCCGCCGGCAAGTTCGCCATCAACATCCGCTTCCTGCGTCCCGACATGGACCAGCGGCCGCGGCAAATCGACTCGACGGTGCATTTCGAACTTACGCTGTGCAACCTGTAAGAGCCGCTACGCCGCGTATCGTCGCCTGCCCGAAATGCGGGGCGGATGTCGAATGGACTGCCGAAAATCGCCACCGGCCATTTTGCTCGGCACGCTGCAAGGGCATCGATTTCGTTGCATGGGCAACAGACGGTTATCGCATCGAGGCAACGGAAGAGCCTCATCCGGAAGACCAGTCCGAGTAAAGCTTAGCTGTCCCACGCGGCGCGGATCGCCGCAATGCCGTGAGCGCCGGCGCGCTGCGCAACATCACAATCAGCTCGCGAGACCCCGCCCAGGGAGAAAGTCGGCAGTGGCGGTACGCCGACTGAGGCCGCAAAATTGTCCCAGCCGATTCCTGCGGTACCCGGATGTGTGGCCGTCGCACGCACGGGACCGAACACCGCAAAGTCGCAGCCTAGAGTTGCTGCTGTTTCAAGTTCTGCCGCGAAATGGCAGGAGGCGGCGACCAGCGGAAACTTCGGCCGCTGGCTTTGCATCGCCAGTTGCTGCGCCGGCAAATGCACGCCATCCGCACCCGAAGCTTGAGCGAGGTCCGCATCACCATTGACCAGAGCGCGCGCGCCATACTGATGGCAAAGATCCACCGCGGCGTGGACAAAGGCGGAACGCCGCGCCGCATCAAGCGCCTGCTCGCGCAATTGCACCAGCTTGAGGCCGCCCTCCAGCGCATGGACCAATGCCATGAGCTGCGCGTCGATGCCAATTTCATGGGCATGGGTGATGGCGTAAAAATCCGGCAAGGCCAGCGCTGCCAGCACCGGCGCATTGGCTGGCAGCATCGGCGCAACATTCAGGGCCTCGGCCCTCTGCCAGGCCAGCGCGCTGTGCACGTGGTCGTGCAGTTCGCCGTGCCATTCGCGGACCCGGAAAAAGTCGAGCCGGACATGGGCATGTTCGTATTCATGCTGGCGGCGCAGCCAAGGATCGGCGCGCGTCACCTCGATGCCGAGTTCCTCGCGAAGCTCGCGCACCAGCGCGTCGTGCGGCGTTTCTCCGGGCTCGACCTTGCCGCCGGGGAATTCCCAGAATCCGGGGTAGAAGGTTCCCGGCGCGCGCTGGCCGAGCAGGAACTCGATACGGCCGTCGGCTCCCGGCCGTTCGATGACGGCGGCAGCGACTTCGGTGATTTTCCTCACTTCGCGGCGACGGGTTTCTTCTTCGCGTGACGCCCGGCGTAGTCGCGGGCGAACTGCCAGGCGACGCGGCCGCTGCGCGAACCGCGCATCAGCGTCCATTGCAGGGCCTCGCCACGCGCCGCCTCGATCTGCTGCGGCGCCATGCCGAATTCGGCCATCCAGTGGGCGCAGATTTCGAGGTAGTGGTCCTGGCCGAAGGGATAGAAGGACAGCCACAAGCCGAAGCGCTCGGAGAGCGACACCTTCTCCTCGGTGGTCTCGCCGGGATGAATATCGCCATCGGCGTTGTACTTGGTCTCGAGGTTCTCCGACATCTTTTCCGGCATCAGGTGACGGCGGTTGGAGGTCGCATACACCAGCAGGTTGTCAGGCATACCTGCTCTTTATCGCCTTGTAGCCGGGCTCGCCCGACTCGAAGGAAAGATCGTCGCAGAAGATGATGACGCGCTCACGGCGACCGGCGATCAGGTCGACGATGTCCGGCAGATGCACCAGATCGCCCTTGTCCACTTCGATCAGCCGCAGTCCCTTGGCGGCGAACTGGTTCAACACGGCCTTGACCAGCGAACTCTTGCCGGTGCCGCGCGCGCCGGTCAGCAGCACGTTGTTGGCGCTGCGCTTGTTCACGAACTGTTTGGTGTTCTGCGCGATGCGCTGCTTCTGGTCCTCGACGCCCTGCAAGTCCTCGAAGCGGATGCGGTGCGGCTGTTTGACCGCCTCGAGCCAGCCGCGTCCACCGCGCGTGCGCCAGCGGAAGGCCGTGGCCGACCAGTCGGTCGGCGGCAGGGGCGGCGCATCGAGGCGATTCATCATTGGTGCAAGGGCGCGGGTCAGGCCGGACATCGGTTAAGCTTGCGGGCTCTTGAAAGCATGGCACTTTAGCAGATTCATGTTTCGAACCTTCCCTGTCCCGATCGCCTTGTTGGCGCTGCTGGCCGTCGCCGGCTGCACGCCGCTGCCCGTCCCGCCCGACACGCGCGCCGACGCCTGCGCCATCCCCGCCGCGTGCCCCGTCTGCCCGGTGTGCCCGCCCGTGGTGCCACCCAAGCCAGCCGAGAAGCCCCTGCAGACGGCCGATTGGGGCGAGCTTCCGGGCTGGAACGACGACGATCCCGGCGTGACGTTCGCTGCCTTGCTCGCCAGTTGCCGCAGCCTTGAACGGCAGGCGCAGTGGCAGCCGGTCTGCAATTCCGCGCGCAGCGTGGACGACAAATCCGCAGCGGCGCTGCGCGCCTGGTTCGAGGCGCAATTCCGTCCCTGGGCGCTGGTCAATCCCGATGGCTCGCGCAGCGGGCTGATCACCGGCTATTACGAGCCGATCCTCAAGGGCAGCCGCCAGCAAAGTCGTGGCTATGCCCACCCGGTGTTCGGTCCGCCAGAGGACATGATCGTCGTCGAACTGGCCGAACTCTACCCCGAGCTCAAACACCTGCGCCTGCGCGGGCGACTCGAAGGGCGCAAGCTGGTGCCTTATTTTTCGCGCAGCGAATG
>JAPLRA010000079.1 GCA_026399445.1 Sulfuritalea sp. | reverse complement strand
GAAGCAGATTCGCGACATCGTCGAATCGGCCTACGATGCCGGCGCCGAGATGATCGTCACGCCCTGCCCGCTGTGCCAGGCCAACGTCGAGGTGTATCAGTCGGAAATCAACAAGAAGCAGGGCACCAAGTTCAACATGCCAGTGCTCTACTACTCGCAGCTGATGACCATCGCCTATGGCGGCAGCGCCAAGGATGCCGGCCTCAACGGTCAGCTGATCCGGGCCGAAAAGCTGGAAAAGATCGCCGGCAAGTAGTTCGCCGCTCTAAGGCAACAAGTCGGCGCTGGTGATACGGTGATTTCGCCGTATCACCAGCGCCGACTTTCTTCGGGAAGCTGCACAGCGCGCCGGTGGGCCGGGACCTGAGTCGGCAGCTCGCCGCCGTCCCGACCCGCTGCCTTTACCCCGGGCAACTCGACGCCGAGGTTGCAACAGCAAGACACGCGGGCTTCGCGTAATTGCACAGCTTCGTTTCCTGTACGTAGAAATCCTGGCACGCTGCCTGTGGCTTGGTCTTCAGACAAGCCGCATAGGCGTCATGGGCGCTCGCAGCGGCCCAATAGCTGCCATGGCTTTGTATCCAGTCCGGGTCGAATGGCTTTTTCGTCGTCGGGCACTGGTAGCCGCCCGCCGCCGTCCCGCCCGTTCCTCCCGCGCTGCTGCCGCTGCCGGCACCGGCACTCGGGGGGCGTCCGGCGAAAGGGGTGACGCAGGAGTTGCCTTGCAGGACCAGCGGCGATTTGCAGCTTGGCGTTCCGGGAACGCATAGGATGTCCCTGGCATCCGGCTTGAAGCCGGATGGGCAACGCAAGGGACCGTCCTCGCCGGAGAAACTGTCGGCCTGGCGTTGGTAGCTGGTCTTGAATGCGCCGGCGCTGCGATCGGCGAGGCATTGATACAGCAACTTGGCCTCGCGGGACGAGCCGTGGCCGTATGGGCAGACCGTCGCCGTGAGGTAGACCGTTTCATCGTAGGCACAGGGCCCGTCCGGCACGGTGTATCCCTGCCGCGTCGTGGTTGGAGGATTGCACAGGAACGTCACGGCCTTCTGCGGGAAAGCCCGGGCGTCGAAGCTGCTCGGCGACACGCAGACGCCGTCTTCTTCCTTGAAAGGAAGCAGGCAGTTCGCGGGCTTGCGCACGCAGCTATCGGTCATGGCGGAAATATGCTGGAACCCCGGTGGGCATTCGATTTCCGCAGCCAGATATTTTGCCTCCAGCAGGTAATTCGCGCGGACACTGCCGACGGTGCTGTCGGCATAGCAGTGCAACTGGGCAATCTTGCTCGCTTTGGTGGCACCGCTCGCGTTGCAGCGCTCCTCCTTGACCACTTGCTGATTGATTGCCTGGCATGGCCCACCGTATGCGCCGGCCTCGCCATTGATTACCTTGCCGTTGACCGTGCACGAATAGTTGAAGCCCACTGGGGGGTAGTAGTCCGGTCTGGCAAGAGCCGCCGGCAACGCGACGCAGACGCCGTTCTGATTCACCTTGTCGGATGGACAAGTCGACGCCGGTGCCCCGCAAACCCCGTCGCGAAGCACGTTGGGAGCGGAACAGGTCGGTATGGTGCAGAGTCCATTGATGACGAGTTTTGGTGGGCGACAGGTTGCGACCGTACATTGGCCATTTACCGGCGCCTCGTCAGGTCCGCATGACATCGTTACGCACACGCCGTTCTTCAGGACCCGGTTGACCGAACATGCTGCGGCTATTGGCGGAGCGCCTGGCGCTGTGGGCGGCGTCACTGCTTGGGGTGGTGGCGGCGACGGCAATGTGGCGGCGGGAGGTATCGGCACCGGCTGGACTATCAGCAGAGGCGGCCCCGCCACCGCCTTCGGCGGCGGTGTCGGTGTCGGCAACGAGGCGACCGGCGCCTCTGCCGGCAACGCGAGTTCGCGGGATTGACTCGCGAAGGTCCGAAACATTGCAGCCAACGCGGGATCGGTGGTCGAGCCGTGATTCAGGTCGATGCGCAAGGATTGGCTGCGACTGTCGCGATTCCCGAGCGACGGGGTGACCACCTCCAGCTGCTGCTGGGGCAGGAAGCGCAGGGGCCCCGAATAGAGCACCTTGTGGGCCGCATCGCTTACTTGCCAGCTGGCATTGTCGAACGGATAAGCGGTCATATTGCGCAACACCGCACGGACCATGAACGGCTCGCCCGAGCGCGGTTGTGGCGGCACGAGTTCAGCCTGCGCGATGACCAGCCCGAGGTTGGATATGGATATTCCCGGAGTCGGAAGAATCGGGGGAGTCACGGGCCGTGTCGGCGGAAGGATCGCAACGCAGGCGCCATTCTGCAGTACCAACGGCGCAGTACAGTTCACCGGCGTTACGGGTAGTAAAACCGGTGGCACCGGCAGGACAGGCACAGGCGGCACGACAGGCGCTATGGGCTGCGGCGGCACAACGTGCGCCACTACGTAGGCAATGCTCTTGCTGCCACCCGGCGCTACTGCAGTGATGCTTACGTTGTGGCGGTTGGCGACGTCGATGGTATGCGCCCACTCCAGCTTTCCGATACGCACCGGAATCAACAAGCGGTACTGCGGGCAGGGTCCTCCCGAAGCGCGATTCCGGCACGAGGCGGCGGGCGTAAAGCCGGCAGCGTTTGGCTGAACGACAAGCGCGGCGGGAACGGGAAAGACGTTCGGCTCGGACGCGCTGAATCGCACCGTGAGCGGCTCTGTGAACTTGTCGTCGATGTCCAGGTAAAGCGTGAAACTGTCACCCTCGACGAATTCAATCCGGTCGGATTCAGCAGCGGTTCCCAGTATGAAAGTCTCCGTCGCGGCAGTTGCACTGCGCTTCACGCTCATCAACCCGAAATCCTTGATGCGCACCGCCACAGTCGGTACCGGGAGCGCTGCGACACACGCGCCATTCTGCAGTACCTGCGGAGCAGCGCAGGTCACTACCGGCGTCGGCGGCGGAACCGGCTGCGGCTGCGGCCGGACTACGGGGATCGGCATCGGCGCAGGCGCGGGCTGCGGAATCGGGCTCGGCTGAACAATTGGAGTAGGTACCGGCTGCGGAACAGGACTCGGCTGCCCAATTGGCATGGGTGCCGGCTGGGGAGGAGTCGGCGCCACTACGGGGACCTGCAGTGAAAACGGGGGAGGAAGCAGCCCCACCACCGAGGGTGGTTGCGGTGCAGGAGTTTTGGTGGCGAGATTCACCATCAGCTGCGATGTCTTTGGCGTGTCGGTCGGAATGCTCGCCGTGATATTTACCAGTCCATTGCCGCGAATCCCGGCAATCGCCCCAACCCGCACCGACACCGGCACGCGGGTCTTGATGCAGGGCCAGTTCGGATTGCGTCCGGTGCAGAGCGGGTCCGGCTTCTGACCCGCAGCCCTGGGCGGCACCACGAGGGTGGCCGGGACCGGGAACACTCCCGGTTCGCTCGAACTGAGTTGCACCGTAAGCGGCAGCCGCTGCGCCGGTCCTTCCTTCTCGCCGATTTCCACCATCAGGTTGGCAATATCGCCTTCGCGCACCATGACGCAGTTCGGATCGACCCCCGCAGCCGCAGTGCATCGTACGGGACTCCAGGGCTGGCCGTTGGCCGGAGTAACGCCCCCGTTGAGCCAGAAGACGATCACCGGACCTTGCACTCCGGGCGCTGGCGGCGGCGCGCTCGGCACATTGCCGGGCGCGCCGCCGTTCGCCTTTTTCTTCTTCTGTTCTTGCACCAGATGCGCCAGCACCGCCGAACCCACCACAGCAGTTGCCACCACAGCACCGCCGATCAACCATTTCGTCATCGACGACTTGGGCGGCTCCGGCGCTGGCGCGACGGACGGTTGAGCCGCGGCAGAAGCGGGTGCTGCCTGTGTCGGGGCAGGCGGTGTCACCGGAACAAACTGCGGACTCAGTTCATGGGGAAGCTTGCCTTGGGCGTCACGCAGGTTCGGATTGGCACCCGCCGCGGTCAGCGCGTCAATCATGCTTGCCGGCCGTTCCGTGGCATAGGCCACATGCAAGGCGGTCGATTGATTGGCATCACGCAGATTCGGGTTCGCACCGCGCGCCAGCAGCAATTGAACGACCGACAGGTTATTCATGCTCACGGCGAGCATGAGCGGCGATTCGCCTCCCTTGAGAACCTGGTTCGGGTTGGCGCCGCCGTTCAGCAGCGCGTCGACAATGTTTGCCGCCCGGCTGCGCTCAAGCTGCGCGAAAGGACCCCGTTCGGTGACCACCATCGCCGCGACGAGAGGCGTGAGTTGCGTAGTCGCATCGATGACATCCAGACCGGCGCCCTTGCTGATGAGCAGCTCGATCATGTCGCGATAACGCGGACCACCGGGCGAAACGGCCGCATACAACGGGGTATGCCCCGCTACCGGGTCGATGGCGTCGACCGGCGCGCCGCCTTCGATAGCGCTTCGGGCTGCCTGCAGATCGTCACCGAGCACCGCCTGCATCAGTGTCCCGGGCTCGGCAGCGATGGCCAAGGCTGTCGCGAACGTGCAAATCATGGCCACCAGATGCGTCGGACTGCAGCAAGCTTTGATATTCATCGAAACATTGCTCCGCATCTAGTGTGCGGTCATTGTACCCAGCCCACGTCACTACCCAGCGCTTTAATTATTCTGAAAAGATCGCCGGACAGTAACCCGCAAGAGTCAGCGCTGATGATGCGGCGATTTCCCGCCGTATCATCAGCGCCGACTTTATTGAATCAGTCGAAGCCTTCGTCACCCTCGGCTTCCGATTCCAGCGCGCGCTTCTTCGCGGCCTCACGCTCCTCGATCAAGCGTTTCTCCTGCACCTTGGCCAGACGTTCCTGCGCGGCTTCCGCATTGAGCGCAATGCTCTCTTCACCGAACAGCACCTGCCGCAGGAAGCGGAAGGCAAACTGCAGCAGGGCGACGTCATCGACCAGCAGCGCGGCCTTTTCCTCGGGCGGCAAGTCGAACAACTTGTTGAAGGATTCCGCGCTGACGAATTCGCGAAAGCGGTCGATGTCGTAGCAGGCCATGAAATACAACTGGCGGCTGCGCAGGGTCGGCTTGCCGATCGACGGGCCGGAGGACTGCTTCTTCAGTACCAGCTGGCGCCAGCCGCGTGCCAACTCGTCGTACTCTTCGAGCCCCTGCTCCTTGCGATAGTCGGCGATGGTGATACGGCGATTGACCTCGTGGCCCTTGCAGTGGTCTTCCTTGACGATGGCGTAGGAGTCGCGGTCGACGTATTCATCCTGCTTGCGCATGGAGAGCAGCGCCACCGGGTAATAGCGGCAGGCGGTCGGCCGATCTTCATAGATGCCGCAGCCCTCCGGCTTCATGAAACGACAGGCGG
>JAPLRA010000313.1 GCA_026399445.1 Sulfuritalea sp. | reverse complement strand
GCGCTCAAGGTCGGCGCCGATTACCTGAAGCGCCTGCTGCCGGGTTCCAGCGTCTATATCAGCGACCCGAGCTGGGAAAACCATCGCGCCCTGTTCGAAGGCGCGGGCTTCACGGTCGAGAATTACGCCTACTACGATGCTGCCACGCGCGGCGTCAATTTCGCCGGCATGAAGGCCGCGCTGGCGGCGATGCCTGCCAAGTCCATCGTGGTGCTGCACGCCTGCTGCCACAACCCCACTGGCGCCGATCTCACAGCCGCCCAATGGGCCGAAGTTGTGGCCGAAATCAAAGCGCGTGACCTGGTCGCCTTCATCGACATGGCCTACCAGGGCTTCGCCGACGGGATCAAGCCCGACGCCGTCGCCCTCGACCTGTTTTCCGCCTCCGGCCTGCAGTTCGTGGTCTCCAGCAGCTTCAGCAAGTCCTTCTCGCTCTACGGCGAGCGCGTCGGCGCGCTGACCATCGTCACCGCCGGCAAGGATGAATCGGCCCGCGTGCTTTCGCAAGTCAAGCGCGTGATCCGCACCAACTATTCCAACCCGCCCACCCACGGCGGCGCCGTGGTGGCTGCCGTGCTGTCCAGCCCCGAACTGCGCCAGCAATGGGAGGACGAACTGGCCGGCATGCGCGACCGCATTCGCGCCATGCGCAACAGCCTGGTCGATAAGCTCACCGCCGCCGGCGCCACCGGCTTCGACTTCATCAAGGTCCAGCGCGGCATGTTCAGCTACACCGGGCTGACCGCCGAGCAAGTGGAAAAGCTGCGCGCCGAGTTCGGCATCTACGCCGTCAGCACCGGCCGCATCTGTGTCGCCGCGCTCAACACGCGCAACATCGACTACGTCGCCAAGGCCATCGCCACGGTGCTGAAGAAGTAACAAGGCTATTGCGGGCAAAAACCGGCGCGGCTATAATCCGCGCCTCTTGAATATTCCTCGATAGCTCAGTTGGTAGAGCGCCGGACTGTTAATCCGTAGGTCCCTGGTTCGAGCCCAGGTCGAGGAGCCAGAATTTTTGTTGTGGTTCTTGCATTTAGCCCATCCACCGCGGTTGGGCTTTTTGCATTTCGGCCACTTTTTGATCGAGTCCGTATGACAGCCCGCCCGACCCTTCACCGCCTCACCTTCAGCGAAGTCGCCATTGGCCAGCGCTTCTACGACCCCATCAGCGCGGAATACTTCGTCAAGCAAAGCGATACCCTGGCCGCCATGGTCACCGGTATCGGCGACGGCACGGTGCCTGACGAATTCGAGGCTGACGATATCGTGGGCGTCGACCAGTAGCATTCCTGGAGCTACTGTGCTCAGAAACGCATTTGCCCTGCTCACGGGCACGATCCTGCTGGTACTGGGCTTCATGTTTTCAGTGATACTGTTTGCCGTGATCGCCGTTCTCGGCTTGGCGTTGTGGGGCTATGTTCGGTGGAAAACCCGCAAGTTGCGGCGCACCATGCAGGAAAAGCCTCTGCGGCCGAACCCAAGGAAACGAAGACGGCCTCCGGGATTGTGATCACCACCCTCAAGGAGGGCACCGGTGCCGGTCCCAAGAGCAGCGATACGGTAAAGGTTCATTACCGTGGCACGCTGGTCAATGGCAAGGAATTCGACAGTTCCTACGGGCGCGGACAGCCGAGCACGTTTCCGTTGAACCGGGTCATCCCTTGCTGGACTGAAGGCTTGCAGACGATGAAGATCGGGGGCAAGGCAAAACTGCTTTGCCCGCCCAATCTGGCGTACGGCAGCCGCGGCATTCCTGGCACCATCCCTGCGGATGCGACCCTGATTTTTGAAGTCGAGCTTCTGGAAATCGTCAAGTAGCCACCTGACGCCGCCACCAGAGAAAACAGACCATGAGCGCCCTGCCCCAGTGCCCCCAATGCAGCTCGGAGTTCGCCTACGAAGATGGCGACAACTTTGTCTGCCCGGAATGCGCGCACGAGTGGGCAAAACAGGCGGAGGTGAGCACGGATGAAGCACGCGTGATCCGTGACTCCAACGGCATCGTGCTGCAGGACGGCGACACTGTGACGGTGATCAAGGACCTGAAGATCAAGGGCTCGTCATCGGTGGTCAAGGTCGGCACCAAGGTGAAGAACATCCGCCTGGTCGAAGGCGATCACGACATCGACTGCAAAATCGATGGCATCGGCGCGATGTCGCTGAAGTCGGAATTCGTGAAGAAGGCTTAGGTACAGTAGTTCCAGAACTGCTGGACGAGGGTCAAGATGTTCACGGTCAGTTGAGTTTTGCCAACAGGCGCAGTTTGTCTTCAAGATCGGGCAGCCGCGCCTGGCTGGCGGCATCGCCCGGCAAATGTCCAGACAGGGCTTCGAGAAATGCCGGCGTTGCGAGCAGTCGCCCCACCCAGCCGCGCAGATAGTCTTTCAGATCGTCATCAAGCTGACGGCACTCGGCCATGAGTTCGTCGCGCCCGTCGATCACCGATATCAGATCGCCCAGATCGTGGCTGAAGAGATAATCACTATTTCCGCGGTCGGCGAAAGCTTCGAATTTGGTCGCAACGAACACCGGCGCCGTAATCAGACGAATCACCATGCCACTCGGCAAGGGTGTTTGGCGGGCGGTCGCCAGCGCGAGGGGATACCAGCGGTTCGAGAAGCCCAGAATTTCCTTCAGGGTCGGCATCACATCGACCGTAACGGTACCGATGCGCCAGCGGCAGATCGGCGCATCCTTGCTGATGTCATTGACGAAGCCCTGCGCGCGCAAGGCTTTTTCCACATGCGCATAGTCGGCGCGGACTGTCGCCTGGACAATCAGGGCCACATCCTCGGTCGGGCGGATGGCCGGCTGCGCCGGATCAGTGATCAGCAGGCCGGTCACGGCACCGCCGACGAAAACCAGTTCTTCGCGCAATCCGTCGCCGAGCCTGTCAGCGACCAGTTCCATCATCACCACGTTGGGATCGTTGGGGTTCATGACGCCAGACGCTCATCGAGCAATTGGATAGCGATGGCGCGTTCGCGCGGACTGCCGCCACGCACCGCGTCGAACAGAACCAGCAGTTCATACAAGGCGCGATTGCGCGTCGCGGCGTCGGGCACCGTCGGATACAAGGGATAGAACGCCGCGCCACGCACGCTACCCGCCTTGTGCGGCCATACAGGCGGCGGTTCGTTGGGCTGCATGATCAGGTCTTTCAACGGCGCTGCGGCGTAACTCGTCGGCATGCCGCGCGTCATTTCGCCCCGCGTTGCGGGGAAGCAGTAGCGCGCTCCGTGCTGGATGAACATCCGCAAGGCCTCGCGCACCACCGAAGCCTTGCCCGCCTTGTCTTTGCGCGCAAGCTGGGCAATTGCGGCGCGCTCCAGACCGGCATGCACCTCGGAAGCCGTCAGGCCGAGTTCGCCACCCAACGCCGCATAGGTCGGTGGTACGCCCTGTTCAAGCGACAGCCGCAGCAGAACCACCAGATCCTGGGGACGGAGCACGACTTGTGGATTCGACGTGGAGCGGTACATGGCGACACCGTATTCGCTATTTGCAAATGGCGAATATACGGATAAATTTACTTGAAAGCAATAGGTTATTGATTACTTTCTCAATTCGCGAAATACGAAAACCGGCGCTGGCGGGACGGCGGATAACCATGACTTGTGCGCTCATGACCGCACCAGCTTGAGCTACCATAGCTACCTAAGTCCACGCCAACAGAAATAACCATGCGCCTCCATCTCCCCCATTTCAACATCCTTGCCGCGCTTGCGGCGTTTGCCATTCTTTGCGGCCATGCGGGAATCAGCCTTGCCGCCTCAGCGGAGGAACAGCGCGGCGAAATCCGCAAGATGCGTCAGCAAGCCCTGGCGCATCTTTACAAGGTGCATCCCGCTGCCAAGGCGCACATCCAGAAGGCGGCGGGCTACGCGGTATTCAGCAACGTCGGCATCAACCTGATCTTCCTTTCGGCCGCGGGCGGTTCGGGCGTAGCTCATGACAACAAGACCGGCCGCGACGTTTTCATGAAAATGGTTTCGGGCGGCGTGGGCATCGGCCTCGGCGTCAAGGACTTCCGCGGCGTGTTCGTCTTCTCCAATCCCGATGGTTTGAAGACATTCATTAACAGCGGCTGGGAGGCCAGCGCGCAGGCCGATGCAGCGGCCAAGGCGGGCGAGAAAGGCGGCGCGGCGGCCGGTGCAATCACGGTGGCGCCGGGCGTCGACTTGTATCAACTTACGGAAAACGGGCTCGCCTTGCAGGCGACGATCCAGGGCACCAAGTATTACAAGAACGACGATCTGAACTAGGCGGGGCTGAGCCAGACGGCAAGAAGCCCCTCGGCGCTGCCGCCAGAAGGGCTTCTTGCTCCCGCTTTAGCAGTACTTGTAATGCGCCCGCAAGCTGAAAATCAAATCGGCGCTGCCCATCGGGGCTTGAGTCCGAAAGACTCGAGGTCGAACGGTGAAACGCTAGGTCAAGGATGTTCTTTCACCGCTAAGTTCCTCCTGAGTTTGCCCTCAAGTCGAACGCAAATTCACTGTATGCCTCGGCGCCGGCAATGTCAAATCCCGTTGGTGTCGATTGGGAGTACCATCGGTCCCGGCCTGCCAGTATCCGACCAGGATGGCAGATCCGGGCGATGCATTGCCGATTCGGCCGCCTTGCAGAACTGGTCGCGTGTGGGGCCGATCCTCGCACTTCAAGGAGAACTCACATGGCCAAGGGTCAGGTACGCAGCAATCGCGAACAGAAAAAACCCAAGAAGGACAAGACCAAACCCGCCGTGCCGGCCTTGCCGTTTGGCGGCGCCAAGGGAAATTCGTCGATCCCCACGCCGATCAAGAAATAGCCGTCCGCCCCCGGCGGCCCGGTCCAGCAATAGCGCACCGGCCATGTCTGCCCGCAGCAGGCCGCGTGGAAGCGGTGTGCTGCGAATCTGTAGTCTAATGTGGCCCCGCTTCAGACACGCACCATGGCCCTCAAATCGACAATTTTCAAGGTGGAGTTGCAGATCGCCGACCTCGATCGCAACTACTACCAGAATCACGCACTGACCGTTGCCCGCCATCCGTCCGAAACCGACGAGCGCATGATGGTGCGCGTACTCGCCTTCGCCATGTACGCTGACGAGGCACTGAGCTTCGGCAAGGGCTTGTCGTCCGAGGACGAGCCCGATCTATGGGCCAAGGATCTGACCGGCGCCATCGAACGCTGGATCGAAGTCGGCCTGCCCGAAGAAAAACGCATCCGCCGCGCTTGTGGACGGGCGCGGCAGGTCGTGGTGGTGACTTACGGCGGCCGCGTCGCGGACATGTGGTGGCAGCAGAACAAGACCGCGCTGCAGCGGCAGGACAACCTCACCGTCATCAATCTGTCGACGGAGGACTCCCGTGCGCTGGCGGCGCTGGCAGCGCGTGGCATGCAGCTGCAATGCACGCTGCAGGAAGCCGAACTATGGTTCATTGTCGACGGCGAGAACACGCGCGTCGTGCCGGAAATCAGGCTGGCGCCGCCCGGGAAGTAGGCTGGGCCAGTGCGCACAGGGCCGCATCGATCCCGCCCTGCTCCAGTTGTACCGGCACCGCCAGCATCAGGTTCAGCGCCAGGCCGAAATCCTCCACGGCCCAGCCGGCGGCATCACGGCAACACCCGTCCGCGCCACTGCCTGCCTGCAGCCGATCGCGCATCGGCGTGAGCGAATCGGCATAACCGATCACCGGCTTGCCGAGCGCGAGGGCATAGCCGATCTCGACACAGGTTCCCGAATCCGGCTCGGTGCCGCGAAATGGATTGAGATTGGCCAGCACCGCATCGGCCTCGCCGATCAGCCGCAGGTTGTTGCGGTAGATGCCGGCGGCCGTGGACTGCCTGCCATCGAGCGGGATCAGGGCTTCGTGACCTTCACGGCGGCAAAGGGCACGGACATCCTCGGCCCATTGCAGCGCGTCCGGACGAAACACGTCGGGCCCGGCCAGGTAAAGCTTCAACCCAGCTCATCCTGACCAAGCAGGATCAGTTCCTGGATGTTCTTTGGCGTGCCGGGAAGTTGTGCGATATGCACCGCGGTAAGGCCATCCACACGCATGATTTCCATGTCGGCACCGACCGCCAGCAGCAGTTCCACCGGCCCGGCCTGGCCGTGGAGGATCGCCGTGATCAGCGGCGTGTTGCCGTCCTCGTCCTGTGCATCGATTTCGCAACCGGCGCTCACCAGCGTCGCCGCGATACTGGCATGACCACCCGCGGCGGCGGCATGCACGGCGCGCTCGCGCCGCGGACCGAGCACTTCGAGATGGGTGCCGGCCTCGGTCATCACGCGCACCGCGGCAACGCAGCCGAGCTTGGCCGCTACATACAGCGGCGGGCCCTCACGGGCGAGCAGCGCTTCGGTAAGACTGGCATTGACCCAGTCGGCGGGGGAAAGGTCCATGGTCGGTCCGGATCAGGCTAGATTCTTGGCAAGAAAGTTCAAGGTGCGTTCCCAAGCCTGCTTGGCGCAGCCCGCATCGTAGACCTCGGGACGTTGCTCATTGAAAAAGGCATGGTCGGCATCATAGCGGTAGATCTCGGGCGCCGCGCCCTTGGCGCACATCGCGGCTTCAAGCGCATCGACGGCCGCCGGCGTACACCAGTCGTCCTTGCCGCCGAAATGGCCCTGGAACGGGATGCGGATGTCGGCCGGATCGGCGAACTCCTTTGGCGGAATGCCGTAGAAGCATGCGGCGGCGGACAGATTCGGCACGTGCACGGCCGCGGCAATGGTCAGCGCGCCGCCCATGCAAAAGCCCATGGCAGCGACTTTTCCGCTTCCCATGCCGCGCAGATGTTCGACCGCACCACGGATGTCCTGATGAGTGGCGCCGGGAAAGTCGAGGCCGTTCATCAGATGGCTGGCCTCATCGGGCTTCTGGGTGACGCGGCCGTGGAACAGGTCGGGCGCCAGCGCGTTGAATCCGGCAGCGGCAAAGCGATCGGCAATGCCGCAAATCTGTTCGTTGAGCCCCCACCATTCCTGAATCACCACGACGCCGGGAGCCCCCTGCCCCGCACTCGCCAGATAGCCGCGGCAGACGCTGCCGTCCGGTCGGTTGAATTCGATCATTTGTCCCACGGCTGACTCCTCGGTCAAACGGAATTGCAAATGTACCGGAATTCCGTGGCCATCGACGAGCGGAAAGCATCTCGAACAGGAGGCCTCTCGTATAATGTATTCCTTTGTCGTCGCCCATTCGCATTCCGTGAATCCCGATTTCGCCCACCTGCAGCCCTACCCGTTTGAAAAGCCGCACCAACTGTTCGCCGGTGTATCGCCATCGTCAAGCGAGTGGATGCCCGGACGCGCGCCGAGACGACGATCAACGATCTGCTGCGCGACTGAAAACGCAAGACAATCCGAAGGGGAGGCACCCGCATGAGCACGATGCAAAGACTGTTTCAGTTGATGGCGGACAAAAAGGCGTCAGACCTGTTTCTCTCGGTGGGCGCCCCGATTACCATCAAACTGCTGGGCAATTCGGTGCCGGTCAATCCGGCCATTGTCGATCCGCCGACACTGCGAAGCCTGCTCGCCGAAGTTCTGAAACCGGAACAACTGGAAGAGTTCGAGCGCGAAAAGGAACTG
Organism: Sulfuritalea sp.; assembly: GCA_026399445.1. Lineage (GTDB taxonomy): Bacteria > Pseudomonadota > Gammaproteobacteria > Burkholderiales > Rhodocyclaceae > Sulfuritalea. The sequence continues at coordinate 3,862 of JAPLRA010000313.1, read as the reverse complement.
CAGACCCGCGTGGTGGCGCCCGACGTCGGCGTGTTTCGCCTGTCCTGCTTCTTCCAGCGCGGCACGCCGGCCCTGGTGGCGCGCTACATTCCGGTGGACATCCCCAACTTCGACTCCCTCGGCCTGCCGCCGATCCTCAAAGAAGTCATCATGGAAAAGCGGGGTCTGATCCTGATGGTCGGCGCCACCGGTTCCGGAAAATCGACCACGCTGACGTCGATGATCGACCATCGCAACGAACACGCCTCGGGCCACATCCTGACGCTCGAAGATCCGCTTGAGTTTCTGTTCAAGAACAAGAAATCCATCGTCAATCAGCGCGAGGTCGGCACCGACACCAAGGCCTACCAGATCGCGCTGAAGAACGCCCTGCGCCAGGCACCTGACGTGATCTTCATCGGCGAGATCCGCGACAAGGACACCATGAGCCAGGCCATTGCCTACGCCCAGTCCGGTCACCTGTGCATGGCGACGCTGCACGCCAACAACAGTTATCACGCGATGAGCCGGATCATCAGTTTCTATCCGCTGGAAAACCGCCCGTCACTGCTTGCCGACCTGTCGGTCACGCTCAAGTGCGTGATCTCCCAGCGTCTGGTCAAGACGCCCAGCGGCGGCCGCGTGGCGGTGGTGGAAGTGCTGCTCAACTCGCGCCACATCGGGGAACTGATCGAAAAGGGCGACCTCAACGAGATCAAGGATGCCATGGAAAACAGCATGGTGCCCGGCAGCCAGACCTTCGAGCAGGGCCTGTTCCAGCTTTACAAGAGCGGCGCCATCTCGCTCGACGAAGCGCTGGCCAACGCCGACTCGGCCAACAACCTGCAGCAGGTGATCAACAATGCGGCGGCAGTGGCGCCCGGTACCGCCGGGGCACCTGCGGCAGCCCCCGCGAAAGCCCCTGCTGAAGGCGACAAACAAGCCGCTCCCGACTACACCAAGTCGGCCGCCCCCGGGTCCTTCAGCGACTTCAAACTGGACATGGACACCTGATGCCGGTGCTCGAAAAGGCGCGGGCGCTGATCGCCCGCCCTTCGGTCACCCCCGAGGATGCCGGCTGCCTCGATCTGATTGCATCCTGGCTGACGCCGCTCGGGTTTAGCAGCGAGCGCACCGATGCCGGTGGCGTGTCGAATCTCTGGGCGCGACGCGGCACGGGAGGTCGGCTGATCTGCTTCGCCGGGCACACCGACGTGGTGCCCACCGGCCCGTTGGAGGAATGGACGTCGCCGCCTTTCGAACCGACCGTTCGCGACGGCTATCTCTACGGTCGCGGCGCGGCCGACATGAAGAGTTCGATCGCCGCCTGCGTCGTCGCCATGGAACGCCTTGCGAATCGCCGTCCCGGACTCTGTCTGCCGGGGAATCCGCTTCGCGGGCCGGCAAGCGCCGACTCTCTGGCCCTCTTGCTCACTTCTGATGAGGAAGGCGACGCCGTGGACGGCACGGTGCGCGTGGTGGAAGCCCTGCAGGCGCGCGGCGAACGCATCGACTTCTGCATCGTCGGCGAACCGACCTGCGTCAACCGCCTCGGCGACACCATGAAGAACGGACGCCGCGGTTCGCTCTCCGCCAGCCTCACCATCAAGGGCGTGCAGGGCCACGTCGCCTACCCACACCTGGTGAAGAACCCGGTGCATCTCGCGGCCCCCGCGCTGGCCGAACTCGCCGCCACCACATGGGACAGCGGCAACGAGTACTTCCCGCCGACAAGTTTCCAGGTTTCCAACGCCCACGCCGGCACCGGCGCCGGCAATGTCGTGCCCGGCAGTTTCGAGATCACCTTCAACTTCCGCTTCTCCACCGCCAGCACGGTCGAAGGCCTGCAATCCCGCGTCCATGCCCTGCTCGACCGCCACGGGCTCGAATACGACATACGCTGGACGCTGGGCGCCAAGCCCTTCCTGACGCCGCGCGGCGACCTCTGCGCGGCGCTGACGGATGCCATCGCCACCGAAGTCGGCATCAGCGCCGAACTGTCCTCCACCGGCGGCACCTCGGACGGCCGCTTCATCGCCGACATCTGTTCGCAACTGGTGGAGTTCGGCCCGATCAACGCCAGCATCCACAAGATCGACGAATGCATCGCCGTCGCCGACCTCGAACCGCTGGCGCGCATCTACGAACACACCTTCGACCGGATGATGTCATCGTGATCAACAGCGCCACCGACGAACTCGTCACCGTCCGCGACTGGCTGCGCTGGGCGGTCAGCCGCTTCAGCGAGAGCGGACTGTCCTACGGCCACGGTACCGAAAACGCCTGGGACGAGGCCGTCTGGCTCGTCCTCGCCACCCTGCATTTGCCGCACGACACGCTCGAGCCCTGGCTCGATGCCCACCTGACCCGGAGCGAACGCCACGGCCGAGTTGCTGGAAGACGGCTTCGCGCCCTGGATTGAAGATCCCGAATCGGTAGGCGCCGCCCTCGACTTGTGCACCGGCTCGGGTTGCCTGGCGATCCTGATGGCCCATGCCTTCCCCGGCGCCAGCGTCGATGCCATCGACATCTCGGCCGACGCCCTCGTGGTCGCCTGCCGCAACATCGGCGACTACCACCTCGACGATCGCGTGCATGCCATCGAGTCCGACCTTTTCGCCGCCGTCAAGGGCAAGCGCTACGACCTGATCCTGAGCAATCCGCCCTACGTCACCAGCGAGGCCATGGCCGCCCTGCCCGCCGAGTACCGCCACGAACCGGCACTGGCGCTCGCCGCCGGTGCCGACGGCCTCGACGTGGTGCGCCGCATCCTCGCCGCAGCCCGTGAATACCTGAATCCCGGCGGCCTGCTGGCCATCGAAGTCGGCCACAACCAGCACCTGGTCGAAGCCGTCTTTCCCGACCTGCCCATGGTCTGGCTCGATACCGAGCACGCCGAGGGCAAGGTTTTCCTAGTCACGCGTGAGGACCTTCCAGCAACATGACCACCATCACATTCATCCTCAAGGACGGCACGCGCCAAAGCGTCGATGCCGGCGGCGAAGAGAACCTCATGCAAGTGGCAACCTTCAACAACGTACGCGGCATCGAAGGCGCCTGTGGCGGCTTCTGCTCCTGCGCCACCTGCCATGTTTATGTCGAGAGCAGCCACGCCCTGCCACCCATTGCGGCGGACGAGGAAAGCATGCTGGCCGGCACCGCTGCCAAGCGCAGCAAGAACAGTCGACTCGCCTGCCAGATCAGGATCACGCCGGCAATCGACGGGCTGGTGGTGCGCATGCCCGACCGGCAATAAGGCTGGGTCTCACCAGTCCCGCCAAGCCCCACCCGGCTTGCCCGGCCGCTCGCACTTGCCCAGCCAGCAACTCACCAGCATCGCCGCGCGAGCATCGCCACCGGCGCGCATCAGGGCCGCATAGGCCAGTTCGTCGGCCTCAATTTCCTGTTGGGCCGGCTTTTCCCACAGCGCAGTGACGCCGCTGCCCGGCACGCCGCGGTGCTGCAGTGAAACATGCGCCATCTCGTGCGCCACCACCGCGCGCGCCAACACCTCGTCCGCGCATACGCGGGACGGCCGCAGCCTGATCGCGCCACCGGGCGAGGCATCACCCAGCGTGCTCTCCCCCTTGCGGAAGCCGCGGCCATCGGCCAGATCCTCATCCAAACGCAGATGCACTTCCGGCCGGTAGCCCAGCGCGGCAAAAGCCGGACGCAAGTTCGCCGCATGCGCCTCCATGCGCGTCAGGCACGCGGCCAGTTCGGGGCTTGGCGGCGCCGTGGCGCAAGCGCCGAGCAGGACGGAAAGCAGAATCACCATGCGAGTCATGCAGCGAGTATCGCCGATTTGCATCACCAATGCGGCCCGGCCCGCGCCAAGGCGCAGGCTTGCCAACGGCATGAAACGCCGCTATTCTCGGCGGCA
>JAPLRA010000125.1 GCA_026399445.1 Sulfuritalea sp. | reverse complement strand
TGAAGCTGCTGTTTTCCGGGCACTCGGTCGAGGCTGTCCATCGCCTGCGCGACGACGGCCTGCATCACGGCCTGCTGCCGATGCTGGATGTGATCCTGGAGCAGCCGCTGGGCGAGAAGTTCGTCATGCTTTCGCTGGCCAATACCGATGCGCGGGTCAAGGCCGGCAAGTCGCTGTCGCCGGGCTACCTGTTTGCCACCCTGCTCTGGCACGAGGTGCTGGCCAACTGGGAAGCGCGCAAGGCGCGCGGCGACGTGCCGATTCCCGCGCTCCACGAAGCGATGGACGAGGTGCTCGATGTCCAGAGCGAAAAACTGGCCATCACGCGTCGCATCGCGGGTGACATCAAGGACATCTGGGCCCTGCAACCGCGCTTCGAGAAGCGCGCCGGAAAGTCGCCCTATCGCCTGATAGAGCTGCCGCGTTTTCGTGCGGGCTATGATTTCCTCGTGTTGCGCGCCGAAAGCGGCGAGATCGACATGGAAATCGCCGATTGGTGGGATGCCTTCCAGAATGCCGATCACGAGAGTCGCGAAGCCCTGCTGATTCCCGACAGCGGACCAAAGAAGAAGCGGCGTCGCGTGCGCAGCAAGAAGTCGGCGGGCGAGGGTGACGTGGCCGACAGCGCGGTCAACAACGCGGCCAGCGAAGGCTGAGGTGAGCCCGCGTTGTTTCATCGCGCTGGGCGCCAATCTGGGGGACCCGGTGGCGACGGTGGAGGCTGCCATCCTTGCCTTGCGCGAGATGCCGCAGACTGAATTCATTGCCTCATCGTCGTTGTATCGCACGGCGCCGGTGGGTCTCAAGCATCAACCCGACTTCATCAACGCCGTGGTCGAACTGGCCGCCGTGTCGTCAGCGCCGACTCTTCTCGAATCCCTGTTCGAGATCGAAGCGCAATTCGGCCGCCAGCGCAGCGTGAGAAACGCGCCGCGCACGCTCGATCTCGATCTGCTGCTCTACGGTGATCTGCTCAGCGACGACCCGCAACTCACGCTGCCGCATCCGCGCATGCATCAGCGCGCCTTTGTGCTGGCGCCCCTGGCGGAGATCGCGCCGCATCTGGCCATTCCCGGGCGCGGCGCGGTCGCCAGGCTGTTGCAGGAGTGCGCTGGCCAGCAGATCGAGAAGTTGCCGCCGCAACGGGCCTGAATCTCCGGGCCGGTTTGTGTATCCTAGGCGCCGTTTCCTCTACTGTTACCTGCCATGACCTACCTTGCCAGCAACAAGCCGATTACGCTGCCCGAACTCGGCCGCATGAAGCATGACGGCCAGAAGATCGCCATGCTCACCGGCTACGACGCCAGCTTTGCCGCGCTGGAGGACCGCTGCGGCGTGGACGTGATCCTGGTCGGCGATTCGCTGGGCAACGTCCTGCAGGGGAAGACCTCGACACTGCCGGTGACCATGGAGCAGATGGTCTATCACACCGAATGCGTCGGGCACATGGCGCAGCGCGCGATGTGCGTCGCCGACATGCCTTTCGGCAGCTATCAGGAGTCCAGGGAGCTTGCCATGCGCAACGCCGTGCGCCTGCTCGCGGCCGGCGCGGAGATGGTCAAGCTTGAAGGCGGCGAGGTCATGGCCGAGACGGTGCATTTCCTGGTCGAGCGCGGCGTGCCGGTTTGCGCCCACATCGGCCTCACGCCGCAGTCGGTGCATGCCCTGGGCGGCTACCGGGTGCAGGGGCGGGGCGAGGAAGGCGCTGCGCGCATGAAGCGCGAAGCCCTTGCGCTGGAGCAGGCCGGCGCCGCCTTGATGGTGCTGGAAATGGTACCGGCCCAACTTGCCGGTGAAATCACCCAACTGCTCAAGGTCTGCGCCACCATCGGCATCGGTGCAGGACTGGCCTGCGACGGGCAGGTGCTGGTGCTGCACGACATGCTCGGCGTTTATCCGGGCAAGAAGGGGCGTTTCGTGCGCAACTTCATGGAGGGTGCGGCGAGCATTGACGAAGCCGTGATCGCCTACGTCAAGGCCGTCAAGGACGGTAGTTTCCCGGCACCCGAACACACGTATTGACGTATGCGCATCCACGAAACCATCGCGTCGTTGAGAGCAGCGCGGAGCAGTGACGGTCGTGTGGCGCTGGTGCCCACCATGGGCAACCTGCACGACGGCCACATCGCGCTGATGACGCAGGCCCGAGACCACGCGGATCGGGTCGTGGCGACCATCTTCGTCAATCGCCTGCAGTTTCGTCCCGGCGAGGATTTCGAGAAGTATCCGCGTACCTTCGAGGCAGATTGCGCACGCCTGGCGGCAGCGGGCGTCGATGATCTGTTTGCGCCTCAGGAAGCGGAAATGTACCCGCAGCCGCAAACTTACCAGGTTGAACCGCCGCCTGAACAGGCGGGCATCCTCGATGGCGAGTTCCGCCCCGGGCACTTTCGCGGCGTCGCGACGGTGGTCATGAAGCTGTTCCAGATCGCCCGGCCCGATGTGGGGCTGTTCGGCAAGAAGGATTACCAGCAACTGATGGTTA
>JAPLRA010000499.1 GCA_026399445.1 Sulfuritalea sp. | reverse complement strand
TCCATGTTCTGGTCGGTCGGGAAGCGCCAGCCCGTGGTGCAGGGCGAATAGACATGCAGATAGGCGAAGCCGCGTTTGGAGGCCTGGATCGCCTTATCGAGTTTGTCGTAAAGGTCTTCCATGTAGGCCGTCGAGGCCGTCGCGACATACTCGCAGCGGTGATTGACCATGATCAGCGGCAGGTTCTTGGCATCCTGCGTCTTGCCCTGCGAAGGCAGGCCGCCCGATCCCTTGCCGATCGGCGTGGTGGACGTCCATGCGCCATACGGCGTGCAGCTCGAACGCTGCATGCCGGTGTTCATGTAGCCCTCGTTGTCGACCACCATGAAGAGGATCTGCTCGTTGCGTTCTGCCGCGCCGGACAAGGACTTGAAGCCGACATCCGAAGCCCCCCCGTCGCCGGCAATCGCCAGCGCATTGACTTCGCGACCGACGCGCTTGTACTGGCGCTTGATGCCGGCCAGCATCGCGGCGGTATTGGTCAGCAGCGGATGGAATACCGGAATCTTGGTACCGGTAGTGCCGTTGAAGCCGACCGAGCCCATGCCCGGAACGCAGCCCGGCGGCGTCGCCAGAACGGTTTCCGGCCCCACCCGACGCAGCGTGTGGCGCATGAGGAGTTCGGTGTTGCAGCCCTGGCATCCGGCCAGGCCCGGGGCGAACAGGTCCTCCCAGTCGCCGACCTCGTTGTAAATGCGCGAGGTGGTGATGTAGGTCAGCGCGTCGTGCGGACAGGCCGGCACGCAGGCCGGTGCGCCATCACACATGTCGCACTTGGCGACGTGACCGGTCCCCGCATCCAGCGCGATGCCGGCGTAGGCGCAGCCGACGGTGCATAGCAGGCAATCGACGCACTTCGATGCATTCCATTCGATGACGCCATTGGCGCCATTCTTGGTCAATGCGCCGGCCGGACAGACGGTAACGCACTTGGGTTCGCCTCACTGGCGGCACAGCGCCAGTTCGAAGCCGTCGTCGGCGCTGCCGACGATCTGGATGCGCGATCTCGCCGTGTCGCCAACGCCGACTTTCGTCGTGGCGCAGGCCGTCATGCAGTCGCCGCAACCGTCGCACTTGGCGGCGTCGAAAGCTATCGTGTTGTAGGCCCCTCCAAAATTCGCCATGCTTACCTCCACATCTTCGACATGATTTCGCGCCCCACCTTCATCGGCTCGGCAAGGAATCGCTCCTTGACCGCCGTCAGATCGACGCCGCGCAGAATCAGCTGACACATCACACCGCCGTCGAAAAATTCGTTGACGCCATAGATGCCCAACAGACGCCCTTCCTTGAAAATTGCCTTCAGGTAACGGCCGCTGGCTTCGTCAAAACGTGTCACCACTTCACCGCCTTCGGGAACCTTGCTGCTGCCCACCGAAATCGCATGGCGGCCGAAGAAATGATAGGTGTTCAGCGGCACGCCGCCGGGGTAGTGCTTCAGGCCGGGATCCCCTGCCATCGCCAGGCCGGCGATGCGGCCCTGCTCCGTCGCATCCGGCAGGATGGCATTCATCACCTTGGCGTCCGTGAAAAACCCCTTGGCCTGGGCGCAGTCACCGGCGGACCAGACGTTGGCGACGCTGGTCTGCATGGTGTCGATGACCAGAATCCCGCGATCGTGCTCGACCGGACTGCCGGCCAGAAACGCCATGTTCGGCTTGACGCCGGTGGCCACCAGCAACAGGTCGGCTTCCAGCGTCGTGCCGTTTTCCAGCGTCAGCGTGGCACCAATGGCCGAGGGCGCAAGCTTGACGACGCGGCTGCCGGTGAGGATGCGCGCACCGTTGTCGGTGAAGGCCTTCTCAATCAACTGCGCTGCTGTTGCATCGAAGTAGCCATCGGTCAGTTGCTTGGCCATTT
>JAPLRA010000347.1:637-7533 GCA_026399445.1 Sulfuritalea sp. | reverse complement strand
TGGCCCTGGTGGTGGAACTGCTGTGCTGCGCCCTGACCGGCGCGGCCTTCGGCTTTGAAGCCGATTCCTTCTTCGCCGACGCAGGCAACCGGCCGCATATCGGCCAGGCTTTCCTGGTGGTGGATCCGGGAGCGCTGGCGGGCGCCGAAGTGTTCGCCGAACGCGTGGAAACCCTGGTGGCGGCAATGCTGCTCGATCCCGAGGTGCGCTTGCCCGGCTATCGTCGTCTGGAACTGCAACGCCGCGCCGAGATCGAGGGCATCGAGGTGGCAGCGCCGCTCTTGGAGCAGCTGCGCGCGGCGCCGGCAGGCTGAAGCGGGCGAACCCGCCGCGCATCTCCCGCCAATGGATTTCCCCCTGGAAACCCTGGCCGCTTCGGCGTTGATCGTCGTGCTCGCCTACACCGTGTTCGGCCTCAGCGGTTTCGGCTCCTCGATCACCGCCATGCCGCTTCTGGCACAACTGTTCCCGCTGCGCTTCGCGGTGCCCCTGATGCTGATTCTCGACATCGCTGCCACCCTGCTGCTGGGCCTCAGGAATCGTGGCGCGGTGGAGCGCCGGGAACTGCTGCGCCTGATCCCCTTCGTGCTGGTTGGCATGGTGCTCGGCGTTACGTTGCTGGTGAACGCACCGGAGCGCGCGCTGCTGTTCCTGCTTGGCAGCTTCGTGCTGGCCTATGCCGGATGGAGCCTGCTGTTCCCTCGCGGCACGCAGACCACCATCGCCACCGGCTGGGCTGTGCCGCTGGGGGCAGTCGGCGGCGTGTTTACCGCGCTATTCGGCACCGGCGGGCCGGTCTACGTGATCTACCTGGCCGGTCGGCTCCATGACAAAACAGTGCTGCGGGCAACCATCGGCACGCTGATCCTCATCACCGCCGTGTCGCGACTGGTCCTGTTCGGCGGCGCCGGGCTTTACACGCAGGAAGGCCTGCTGCTGCTCGCCGCCGGCTTGCTGCCCTGTGCCATGCTCGGGCTCTACATCGGCAGTCGCCTGCACCACAGCCTGCCGCTGGAGCGGGTGGTGCAGGGCGTGTGGGCGATTCTGATCTGCGGCGGCGTCAGCCTGGTCTGGCGCAGCCTGCGCGGCTGACCCCCCCCCACCGAGGAGTTTGCTACAGGATTGTAGCCGGACTGGACGCGGCCGATGCGCTGGTTCCGATAAGCGCCGCCGCTGCAACTTCGTTCAAAAGGTCGATGGATACATTCCTAATGGCGGTGCTGAAATCCAAAGCAGTCGACGAGAATATTGCCTGACTCATGACGATGCCATTGAATCGGAGCAATATTCGTAGGCTTGCGTGAGCACGTACGAATAGCGCAGTTCCACCGGCTGATCCTTGAACGAAAATGCTATCCGTATTACCTGAAGCAGAGGATCGCCGACCTTCACACCGAGCAGACGGGCCCTGAGGGCGTCGGCGCTTGGCCGAGCGTTCCCGTAAGGTTCGCTCAGTAAGCCGCGAGAATAGCTGCTCCGGCAGCAGAATCTCGTCGACTACGACCGGGCTGCGTCCAAGTTCGAGCTTGTTGACGAAACGGAATAGGCGCGAACCTGGGTCAAGGTGGAGCATAGATATCGCGCCCGGGTCGGCCTTCACCTTGCTGAATTCCATGAGTTCGACTGTCGGGTATTCCTTGTGGCCGTCCTGGCGGACAACGTGGAAGAAAGCGAAAAGGTAGCGATCCTGATTGTGCGTAGCGACAAAGGTGCCGCGCCCCTGCTGCCGTATCAGGAGGCCTTCGCCCGACAGATCGTCGACGGCCTTGCGTATGGTGCCCATGCTTACGGCGAAGCGTTCGCAGAGTTTCTTTTCCGACGGAATGACCTCTCCGGGCTTCCATTCGCCATTGCGGATTGATTCAACAATTTTGCGCTTGACCTCCTTGTAGAGAGGCGCCCCGGATGGATTAAAGCCGACCGATCGCTCAACCATGACCTTGTCCTCGTCTGATTTGATTGCCGAGTATAGCCAAATTGCCATGATAACTAAATCACTCGGGTCATACAAGTCATCCAGTGGACTGGCGCAAATGGCTTGTCTAGTATCCGTCTACGGCCTGTGTGCGGCTGCCAGACAAGGAGACGGAAATGATTGACTTTGTAGTGGATGAGGATGGCGACTCGGTTGGCACGATCGTCGTCGAGGGCGTGAAGGCAGGCGCGAAGTTGACCGGATGGGTCATGGAAGCCAATCGAAAGCCGGCCGCGTCAAGCAGTGAAACCCCTAAGCCATGCGTTACCGCGAATGCTGAGCATGCAGGGGCTGATGTGATCGGGTAATGCCCAAGCCGTTAAACGTCTCTTCGCCGTGTAAGCGTGAATAGCCATTCATTCAGGAATCGCAGGCGTTGCTTCCGTCAATATGGTTTCCCCCGGCCTTACCCGCAGGAATTCGACCGATTTGCGTGAAATCTGAAGTCCGTCGCCAACCTGGCGCACCACTGTGTGACTGGACTTGTGCAGATCGCTGGTCTCAGGGAAGTCCTCTCGGAAATGGGCGCCGCGCGAATCCTCCCTCTCCAGCGCAGCCATTGCAATGACCCGGCTCACAGCAATCAGGTTCTTTAGGTTGAGCCAATCATGCCAAGCCAGGTTGAAGGCGGGGTCGTCACGACCGACGCCGATGAGCGAAAGCTCGGCGTCGAGCCGGGCGAGTCCTTCCTGGCCACGCCGCAAGCCTTCCGCCGTACGCAAAATGCCGACGTCTTTCCACATGAGTTCGAACAGGGCTTCGCGAATTGCCTCCATGTCGCCCGCGGCCTGGCGCAGCGGTGCCGAATGCTGCATCACACTCTGCTCGATCGCCGCCTCGTCCGGAGAACGCAGTTGCAAATTGCTTTTCACCCAGGCCGCCATGCTGTCGCCTGCGATGCCGCCAAATACTGTCGAGTTGGCGACGCCGTTGCCGCCGAGACGATTGGCACCATGGACGCCGCCCGTGTCCTCGCCCGCGGCGAACAGTCCGCTCAGCGGCGTAGTGCAGTCCGCGCGGAACTCCACGCCACCCATCATGTAGTGTGCCGTGGGCACCACCTCCACCAAGCTACCGGCCAGATCGAAGCCGCAGTCGGAGCAGCGGTCGACCATGCCCTTGAACTGGCGCCGGACATTGTCCGGGCCGAGGTGCTCCATCTGGATATACACGCCGCCATTGGGCGAGGTGCGGCCGGCGCGCATTTCCGAAACGATCGAGCGCGAGACGATGTCGCGCGTCGCGCGTTCGTTGCGCGGATCGTAGTTGTGCATGAAGCGCTGTTTGTCGCCGTTGAGCAGGTAGCCGCCCGCGCCGCGCAGGCCTTCTTCCAGCACTGTGCCGGTCATGCGTGTGTGGGTGCCGGCGAGCAGGCCGGTCGGATGGAACTGCACCATCTCCATGTCGCGCAACGGCAGCCCGGCGCGCAGCGCCATGGCCAGACCGTCGCAGCTCTTGTCGCCAGAGGGGGTGTGGTACTTGTACATGGTGGGCCCCCCTCCAGTTGCCAGAAGCACCGCCTTGGCCTGCACGAAAACAAACTCGCCCGTGCGCATGTCGATCATCAGCACACCCGCCAGGGCCGTGCCATCAGGCGTCTTGATCAGCTCGATGGCCCGATATTCCTCCAAGCGCTGGATGCCGCGCGCCCATACCTGTTCGGAGAGACGATTGATGATCTCGATGCCGGTCAGGTCGCCTTTGTGCACCGTGCGGTCGAATGTTTGGCCGGCAAACGCCTTTTGATGCACCGTGCCGTCAGGGTTTCGGTCGAAGAAGCAACCGAGCTCGTTCTCGAGTTCATGGATACGCTCGACCGCCTTGGTGACCAGAGTCCACGCGAGGTCCTGGTCGGACAGCCATTTGCCTCCCTCGATCGTATCCATGAAGTGGCGTTCCACTGAGTCACCCTCGGCAAGGGCAACGTTGTAGCCGCCTTGGACCATGCGCGTGCAGCCACACTTACCCAGCAATCCCTTGACTGCGACCGTGATTGATAGTGAGGGATCGGCCTGATGCGCGTGCAAGGCGGCGAATAGCCCGGCGCCACCCGAGCCGAGGATCAGGATGTCAGTCTGTAGCCGCTTTACGTTCATGCCGATTTCACTCCTAGGTCGGCGAGTACTTGGGTACGTTTAGCCTGGGCGTCCTCTCGCACGACGCTGAAAAGACTGCCTCCGTGGCTGTCCATGGCAACCAGTAGCGGACCGAAATTGCGTATGCGGAACTTCCACAGCGACTCGGGGTTGAGATCGTCGAGGTCGACATCCTCAATTTGTTCAATCCAGGTCGTTTCGAGCGCCGCCGTACCGCCAACGATGGCGAGATAAGCGCCTCCCAACTCCCTGAAAGCGTCTTTCGAGGCTTCGCGCAAGCCGCCTTTGCCAATAATCAAACGCACGCCACACTGGGTCATCAACGGCCGCGTGAAGCGCTCCATACGGTCGGAGGTAGTCGTGCCGATGCATATCGGCTCGTATCCAGCCGGGTAGGTGATGCTCTTGTCGACCTTCCTCACGTTGGGTGCCGTGTGGATTACGGCGTGGCCATTCAGGTCGAAACGCGTTTTACGCCCGCGGTCGAACAGGTGAATCTGTGTCGCATCGCGGATGCCAAAAAGCGTCGATTGCAGGGTCACGGTGTCGTTAACGCGGAGCTGGCGGACTTGCGCTTCGCTGACAGGAGTGGTGAGTTCGAAATGTGCCATGTCTAGAATCCGTAGCTGACGCCTTCCGGCGTGAAGATCGCCCGTGCGCGGCGGGCAGAATGACACTGCATGTTGACCGCGATCGGGTTCATCGTGATGTGCGTGGCGGCCAATTCGATATGCACAGCAAAGGCAGTTGAGTCGCCGCCCAGCCCCTGAGGCCCGATACCCAGTTGGTTAACTGCCGCAGAGAGCTGCTTTTCCAATTCCGCACCATCTGGGTCGCTGCAGCAAGTACCGAGGGCGCGAGTCGCAGCTCGTTTGGCCAGCGCCACGCACAAATCGGAAGTCCCCCCGAGGCCGACACCGACTATCGTGGGCGGGCAGGGCTTTCCTCCGGCCCCCAGCACGCAGTCGATGACGAATGTCTTGATGGCGTCGACGCCCTCGGCGGGGATGGCCATCTTGAGAAAAGAGTTGTTCTCCGATCCGCTACCTTTGGGCACCATTATGATCGAGAGCATCTCGGGGGTATCGGTGAAATCGATATGGATGACCGGTACCTCGATGCCGCAGGAGCTATGCTCGTTCTTGCGAGTCAGCGGATGCACGACGGACGAGCGAAGCGGATGCTCCCGCGTTGCGCGCTCGCAACCCTTGCGAATCGCTTGCGTCAGTGCGTGTCCGTCCACATCGACGCCGCTGCCAATCAGTATGTTGTAGATCGGCAGGCCAGTGTCCTGGCAAAGCAAGTTGTTCGTGTCCTCGGCGACCTGAATATTGGTCACCATGGTCGCTAGAATATTCTTGGCGGTAGAGCCACTTTCGCCTGCCACCAATTGGTTGAAGCCTGCCTTGATATCTGGAGGCAGTACCTTCAGCGCCCGGATGTACAACTCCTTGGCAGCCTCTTCAACGATCATTAAATCGATTTTCATATTTTTTTCTTTCGACCAATTCGGTTCCGTGGCGCGGAAGGGACTAACTGATTAATGCAAGTGCAAAAGCCAAGCTTGTAGCAATGCCGAACCCCAAGGTGCCCGCGATCCAGTTCTTCCGCAGCCCTGACCACGGGCCGAATTCGACCAGGAGAATCCGCACGCCGCCCATCATATGCAGTGCAAGCAGCAGCACCAGACCCCATTCGCCGAACTTGAACAGCGCCTGGTCGGTAAATCTGAGAAATCCGTCAAGTGCTACTTCCCCTTGGATTGCCAAGCCGATTACCCAGAAGTGCACCGGCAGAAATGCGGCGAGAGCGAGTCCCGATACACGGTGGACCAAGAAAGCCCAAAAGGCGGGATGATTGCGGGCGCGAAAGTCGTTAATGCGTGTCATGCTGCGACCACCCCATAGACGGCCCGCAGACCCATGATCGTAATGACGGCGCTAAAGAGGCCCGCGCCAATCGTGACCTTGGATCCGCGCCACCCCGCCCACTCCTCAGCAATCGCCACCAGACCGATCGGCACATGCACTGCGCAGGCCAAGACCAACAGAGTGTAGAGGGCGGCAAACGATCGACTTCCATGAGTGCGGCCGAGAATCTCGGCAGCGCTGAGTCCGCCACGTACGGCATAGATCATGACAGCCAAGTGCCCCAGCACGCATACGGCCATGACCATCGCGCTTGCCCGCTGCCAGTACCAAAGTTTGGCTTGCGTTCTCGAACTTGTCATATCTCCCCCCTCAATGCGGCCATCGCCACAAGCATCTTCAGGCCAGCTATGCCAGCCGTCGGTTCGATCTGTTTCGGGCAGCGCTCGGAGCACGAGCCAAGGCTATGGCAAGAGTTGCAACCCGCGTCACCCGCAACCGCTTTCAGACGCTCGGTCTGCTGGATATCCCTAACATCATTGGCGAGGGTCCACGCCCGGTTGAGAGCAGCCGGCCCGAGATATTCCGGGCGCCATCCCACAACATCGCAGGAGGCATAGCAAACGCCGCAGCCAATGCACTCGATCCCTGCATTGGCGGCGATGCGTTCCTTTGATTTCGGGTCGACCCGCGCGAATTCGTCGTAACGATTTTGCTTGCCCTTAAATCGTCCCTTGGCCCGCGCCCCCTTGTCGAAGAACTCGCGCATATCGGTAACGAGATCCTTGATGATGGGCAAGTGCGAGAGCGGTGCGATTTCAAGCCGGCCATCTTTTTCAACCTTGGAGACATTAGTTCGACAAGTCCAGCGTGCGACACCATTCACGGTCATCGCGCAAGAGCCACACATGCCTACACGGCAGGCAAAGCGGTAGGCAAGCAAAGGATCAAGATTGC
>JAPLRA010000347.1:0-565 GCA_026399445.1 Sulfuritalea sp. | reverse complement strand
CCGCCGCGCCAGATCTTCACTTTCAGGTTCTTCGTCATGAAACGTTCTTTGCCTTCTCGTTCGGCCATTTGCACCTAACCAGCGTGCCGCCATTTGTTCAGGATGACCTAAGTCTTACAGTCGGTTGCGGCATTCTTCTGGATATCATCGCAAAATAAAAGCCAATATTACTTTGGTTAAGGTAAAGTTATTATTTATTATGACTTTCTAGTTTGTTTGAGCCAATGCCCTCCTTTCGTACGCTCAAGACTTTCCTTGCTGTGACCAGTCATGGCACATTTGCGGCTGCAGCGAAGGAAATAGGGCTTACACCGGCAGCCGTAGGTCTGCAAATTCGATCGCTCGAAGAAGAGCTGAATCAAGTCTTATTTGACCGCGGGGCACGTTCCGTCGTGCTCAATACCGCAGGGCGACGAGTGGTGCCGCAGGTCAAGGAACTACTGCTGCGATATGAGTCGTTAGTCGCTTCAGGTGATACGGACGAGCTATCCGGCACGGTGGTCATGGGGGCGCTCGTGTCAGCATTGATGGGCGCCTTCGCCGATGCGTTGTGGAGCCTAAAACA
>JAPLRA010000458.1:5904-7641 GCA_026399445.1 Sulfuritalea sp. | reverse complement strand
CCCAGCAAACTGCCGCCCGCGGCCTTGTCAATGAAAGCCACGACCAGCCCGGCAAAGGCCAGCAGCACTCCCGCGCCCTGTCGCCATCCCATGCGCTCGCCGGGCACGAAAAAATGCAGGCCGAGCACGGTGAAGCATGGTGCGGTGTAGAGAAACACCACCATGCGCGATACCGTAGTGTGATCGACGCCGACAAAAATAAAGACAAACTCGAAGCCGAACAGGAGGCCCGCCAACAGCCCCGGCCGCAAAGAGTTGTCATGTGCGAACAATGCCATGCCGCGCCAGCGCGCCCAGACATAGACGAGGACGGCACCAAGGCCCGAGCGCAACCCGGCCTGCATGATCGGACTGATTTCGGCGACGGCAAGCTTGATTGCCACCTGCTGCATGCCCCAGACGGCGCACAACAACACCATAAGGCCAAATGCCGCCGGACCGGGAGCAATGCGGCTATTCATTCGTTCAGGAAGATCAGCTGCGGCAGGCCATTGCGCCGCAGTACATCACAACAGAAACCGTCCGAGCCACCATGCGAAGGCTGCGATCAGGGCGCTCGCCGGGATGGTCAGCACCCAGGCCCAGACGATGCTGCCGGCCACGCCCCAGCGCACGTTGCTCGGCCCCTTGGAGGTACCGACGCCGACGATCGCGCCGGTGATGGTGTGCGTGGTGGACACGGGAATACCCAGCATCGTGGCCATGAACAAGGTAATGGCCCCACCGGTTTCGGCACAGAAACCGCCCACCGGACGCAACTTGGTAATGCGCTGGCCCATGGTCTTGACGATGCGCCAGCCGCCAAACATGGTACCCAGACCCATCGCCGTGTAGCAGGAGATCACCACCCACATCGGCACCGAATCGCCTGCCTTCATTGTTCCGGCGGCAAGCAGCAGCATCCAGATAATGCCTATCGTTTTCTGTGCGTCGTTGCCCCCATGGCCGAGGCTGTAGGCAGCTGCCGACAACAGTTGCAGGCGCCGGAAGCTCTTGTCCACCTTGCGCGGCGTACTTCGGTTGCAGATCCAGGACACCACCACCATCAGCGTGCCGCCGAGGAGGAAGCCGAGTAGTGGCGCGATCAGGATGAAGGCGATCACCTTGCCGATACCCGCCCAGACCAGGGATCCAGTGCCGGCCTTGGCCATCGCGGCACCGGCCAGCCCGCCGATCAGGGCGTGAGAGGAGCTTGAAGGAATGCCGTAATACCACGTGATGATGTTCCAGGCGATGGCACCGATCAAGGCGCCGAACACTACATAGTGGTCGACGATGGCCGGATCGATGGTGCCCTTGCCAATGGTGCTGGCCACCTTGAGCTGGAATACCGCAATGGCCACTACGTTGAAGAAGGCAGCCCAGGCCACCGCGTGCTGCGGCTTCAGGACGCCCGTGGAAACAATGGTGGCGATGGAATTCGCCGCATCGTGAAAGCCGTTCATGAAATCGAAAGCCAGTGCCAGCAGCACCAGCACCACGATCACCGTCAGACTCATCTCGACCGCTTGCATGACGGTCGCTCAGGAGTTCTCGAGGATGATGCCCTCGATGATGTTGGCCACGTCTTCGGCTCGATCGGTTACCGACTCCAGCAGCTCGTAGATGCCCTTCATCTTGATCAATTGACGCACATCCATCTCTTCCCGAAACAGCTTGGTAATGCCTGTACGCATGGCGCGGTCGGCATCGGATTCGAGCTGGTCGATTTCGCGACACAGCTTCAACATGACCGGT
>JAPLRA010000458.1:0-5836 GCA_026399445.1 Sulfuritalea sp. | reverse complement strand
TCGCGAATGTCGTACAGATACATCGCTTCTGCGAAATCCTGGATCAGGTCGAGGATATCGTCCATGCGCATGATCAGCTGGTGAATCTCGTCGCGGTCCAGCGGGGTGTTGAACGAGGTGTGCAGCAGCGCAATGGTTTCGTGGGTGATCTTGTCGGCCGTGGTCTCGATCTCGTCGATGGCCTGCACGTGCTGTGCCAGCACGCCATGACCTTTGCCCAGATCATCCACCAGCGCAACCAGTTGCCGGCCGCCCTTGACGATGAGGTCAGCGTGGGCATTGAACAAATCGAAGAACTTGGCCTCTCTGGGCATCAATCGGGAGAACATCGGGCACCACCACTGGCAAAAAGACCGGCAGATTTTATCAGCTAATGGCTGCCAGCCCCGCCCCCGGCCAACTGGTAGAATTCCTTTCGCCGCTCCTGTCGCCTAATCTGTTTTGCCCTCAACCCCCAATGAAACGCAACCGCCTTCCCCGCCGCGCCCGCCAGACCCCCGACTCCGAGCTTCTTACCCGCCTTGCGACAAGGCTCAGCCAGTCATCGAACCGGATTGAGGATGCCTACTGGGAAGCCCGTCTGGCAGCTCATATAGACCGCCTGCTGGCAAACGACGGGGAGGAAACCCTGATCGCGGTACTCGACCAGCTGTACACCGGTGGCTCCCGCGCCTATGACGAACTGGCCGACATGATCGAATCCTGCGCGGAAACGCGCCGTGCCGAAGCCAATACCGGCCTCGATGCGGTGATGATTGCCGTGCCGCTGCTGGCTTGGTCGCGCTTTCAGATTCCCTCGGGCCCTATTGCGGCGCCCCAAATGGAGGCGCTGCGGGTTCATCTGCAGGCCCACGTGCTGGCCGCCGACGCCAAACTCGGCCTGTCCGATATCCTCTACAGCCCGGACCAGTTGCCGCAAAACTACGTTGAAACCACCCAGTTGGCCGAAAAACTGGCCAAAGCCGCGGTCCACGGCCGCAACCTGAAGACCGACCCGGCACAGCTTGCCGAAACCATGAGCTTTCTGTCCGACACCCGCTACCTGCTGGGCGCCGTCGCCGCGCCGCGTGGCGCGGCACTGTTCCGCTGGCAGGAAGACGACGGCGATCCGGCGGATTCCTTCCGTCAATGGGCGACTCAGGGCGGCGATGCGTTGCGCCCGCTGTTGCCGGCCTGCGCCGTCGAGTTCCTGCCGGCGCTGGCCTACCATGCCTCGGTGCGCGATGCCGACCGCGCCTCGCGTCCCTGGTCGCTGCGGGCTGCCGTGGCCTTCCTGCAAACCGTGCTGAATCAGCCGGCGGCCGAACTTCGCGCCGTAGTGGCGCCCTTCCATGATCGCCAGCTCGAAGAGTTCCGCATCGGCTTCACCCAGCGCGGCAGCAGCGACGTGATCCACGGCGTGGTCTGGCCGCTGCTCGAGCACGAAGACGAAAACAACGAAGCGCCGACACAGATCGAAGCCACGCTGCGCGAAGCCGGCGTGGCCAGTGTGCTGATGCTCGACCAGCGTTTCCCGCTGGAATTCTGCGACGACTGCGGTGCCCCGCTCTATCCGAATCCCGAAGGCGAACCGGTGCATGCGGAATTGCCGGAAGAACAGGCGGAAACCGCGCCGCGGCATTTGCACTGAGGCCTTGAAAAAGTCGGCGCTGATGAAGCAACTGCGCTACAAGGCGGTCGAGCACAAAACGCTCTCCTCGCCGTAGCGGATGGTGACACGGCGATTCCGATTTTCATAAGCGGTAAGGTGTAGCGTCCAGTCCCGGATCGCGGCCAGCCGCCAAATCTGCCAACATTCGCGCGGAACCGCAGGCCAGCGTCCAGCCCAGTGTGCCGTGGCCGGTATTGAGCCATAGACCGCGCAATCCGGCAGCGACCATGTCGCCGATCAGCGGCACATTGCCGGGCGTGGCCGGCCGCAGCCCGGCCCAGTAGTCCACTTTGCTCACGGTTGCCAGCGACGGAAAGATTTCGCGTATCCGATGCAACAGGGCCTCGCAGCGCGCCGGGTTGAGCGAAGTATCGTAACCATTGAACTCCGCCGTGCCGGCCACGCGCAGCGACTGTCCAAGACGCGAGATGACGATCTTGTGCCCGTCATCGGTCAGGCTCACTGTTGGGGCCGTTGCGCCTTCGGGAAGCGCCAGCGTCGCCGAGTAGCCCTTGGCCGGATAGACCGGCAGGCTCACGCCCAGAGGTCGCAGCAGCAGGGGCGAATAGCTGCCCAAAGCCAGCACCGTCATATCGGCGCTCACCCTTTCCCCCGACGCCAGACGCACGCCAGCGCAGCGTCCTCCTTCGCGCATCAGGGCTGTCACCGTTTCGCCGTAGCGAAACAGTACGCCGCGTTCGGCTGCGTGCCGCGCCAGAGCCTCGGTGAAGCGCCGGGCATCGCCCGATTCATCGCTTGCGGTGTAGGTGCCGCCCACCACGGGGACTCGCGAGTCGGCCAGTGCCGGCTCGATGGCGAGGCATTCCGCTGCCGACTTCGGCACCCGCTCGCACCCGAATTCGCGCATCAGCGCGGCCTGGGGCAACGCATGCCCGAATTCGCGGGGATCGGTGTAGAAATGCAGGATGCCGCGCTCCAGGTGATCGTAGTCGAGCGCCAGTTCCCGTCGCAACGACTGCAGGGCGGCGCGACTGGCCAGCCCGAGACCCACGATGGCGCCCACATTGGCCCGCGCCCTCGCCGCCGTGCATTCACGCAGAAATCGCAGGCCCCAAGCCCATTGCGCTGGATCGGCGCGCAGCCGCCAGAGCAAGGGCGCATCTTCGCGCCCCATCCATTTCAGCGCCTTCCATGGCGCTTGCGGGTTGGCCCAGGGCTCCGCATGGCTGACCGATATCTGGCCACCGTTGGCGAAGCTGGTCTCCTGCGCAGGTAGCGGCTGACGGTCGATAACCGTCACCTCGTGGCCATCCGCCGCCAGATACCACGCGGTTGTCACGCCGACCACGCCGGCACCGAGCACGGTCACACGCATCGCATCGCCCTGATCCCACCAGGGTACGCCTGCCCGCAAAGGGGCGTCCCAGGCGTGCAACGCACTGTCCCCGTCGCAAGCTCCGGGGACATGACCTTTTTTCTGCGCCGCTTGATCTCAATCCACATTGGCAAGATTATAGTCAGCCCCCGGAGGCAGTCATGAGCACCAAACCGAAGATCATCAAGACAGAAACAGAGTGGCGCGCGCAGCTTACGCCCATGCAGTATCACGTCGCCCGCGAAAAGGGCACCGAACGCGCCTTCAGCGGCGAATACTGGGACTGCAAGGACCCTGGCACCTATCGCTGCATCGGCTGCGGCGAGCCGCTGTTCGAATCGGCAGCAAAATTTGACTCCGGCTGCGGCTGGCCCAGCTTCACTTCACCGCTGACGCGACAAGGCGTCGCCGAAATCGAGGACAACAGCCACTCCATGCGCCGCACCGAGGTCACCTGCAGCAACTGCGGCACCCATCTGGGCCACGTATTCACTGACGGTCCGGCGCCAACCGGCTTGCGTTACTGCATAAACTCAGCCTCGATCGACCTCGACAAGCAAAAGTAACCGCTACAATCCTGTCCATGAAATTCCTGTTCGATCTCTTCCCGATCATCCTCTTCTTTGCCGCGTTCAAGGCCTTCGACATCTACGTCGCCACCGGCGTAGTAATCGCCGCCACCGCCACCCAGATCGGCTCGGTCTGGCATCGCCATGGCAAGGTGGACACCATGCTGTGGATCAGTCTGGCGCTGGTAGTGGTCTTCGGCGGTGCAACCTTGATACTGCGCGATGAAACCTTCATTAAGTGGAAGCCGACCGTACTCTATTGGCTGTTCGCGACGACCCTTTTTGGCTCCGCCCAGTTCTTCGGCAAGAACCTGATCCGCGCCATGCTAGAAAAGCAGGTGGAGCTGCCTGAAGGACTCTGGAGCAGGCTCAATTACGCCTGGATCGGCTTTTTCGCGGTCATGGGCGTGCTCAACCTGTGGGTCGCGTTCAATTTCAGCACCGACACCTGGGTCAGTTTCAAGCTCTTCGGCGGCATGGGACTCATGATTGGATTCATTGTTCTCCAGGGCATGGTGCTGGCCAAATACATTCCCGAGGAGAAGGACCCCTCTCCCCAGCCAAGCACCCCGTCGGAGAAACTCTGATGCTCTATGCCATAGTCGGCGAGGATGTGCCGAACAGCCTTGAACAACGCCTCGCCAGCAGGCCTGCTCACCTCGCTCGTCTGACCGCCCTCGAAGCGGCAGGGCGTATGGTCTTGGGCGGCCCCTTCCCGGCCATCGACAGCGCCGACCCCGGGCCGGCCGGCTTTTCCGGCAGCCTTATCGTGGCCGAGTTCGACCTATGTGGCGGCGGGAGTCTATGGCCGCGTCACGGTGCGTCCCTTCAAGCAGGTATTGCCCAGATCGTGAGCGTCATCGATGCCATGCGCGAACGACTTGCCGTGCTTGACCCGGTCGCCATCGACATCGCAGACGACTCGGCCAAGCATGCCGGACATGCCGGAGCCCGAAGTGGCGGTGGCCATTATCGGCTGGCCATTGTCTCGCCGCGGTTTGCCGGTTGCAGGACAATGGAGCGACATCGCTTGGTGTATGATGCGCTCGGCCCGCTGATGAAGCAGGAAATTCACGCACTCAGCATTATTGCCAAGACCCCCGACGAAAAATGACAATTTCCACCAAACACAATTCAGGAACCACGATGAATCGTACACTCCGTCACGCCCTCCTGCTCGCCTTTGCCGTATCGGTGAGCGCAGCTCCCGCCTTTGCTCAGAAAAAAGCCGAGAAAGCGGATTCCGCGATACTTGCCACCGTCAATGGAAAGGCCATTCCCAAGACCCGCTTCGATGCGATGATTGCAGGTCCAATCGCTCAGGGGCAACCGGATTCGCCGGAATTCCGGCAGAACGTAAAGGAAGAACTCGTTCGCCGTGAAATTCTGATGCAGGAAGCCCTCAAGAAGGGCTTCGACAAAAAGCCTGATGTTCAGATCCAGATAGACATTAACCGCCAGAACGTCCTGATCGGAGCCTACCTCAACGATTACGTTCGAACCCACCCCATCACCGCAGATCAAATCAAGATGGCATATGAGGAAGTAAAGTCGAGGCTAGGCAGCAAGGAATATAAGGTCCGTCATGTCCTAGTCGAAAATGAAAATGAAGCCAAGGCGATCATTGCGAAGCTGACGAAGGGCGAGAAGATCGAGGACCTGGCCAAGGATTCCAAGGACCCCGGCTCCAAGGATCGCGGCGGCGATCTCGGCTGGGCCACCCCATCTTCTTTCGTCCCACCTTTCTCGGCCGCCATGACAAAGCTGGAAAAGAGTAAGTTCACCGAAACGCCAGTGAAGCAACTCAGCCAGCAACTGACACAGCGCATGGTGCAACAACACATCGAGGGGTTGCGCTCCAAGGCCAAGGTCGACTAAGGCTCGTCAGCATCAATCGAAAACGGGAGCCGCAGCTCCCGTTTTTATTTGAAATTCACCGTTATGTGCCTGATAGCAACATGTCGCCTTCGCTGGACCTACTTCTCAACTCAGCCATAAGACAGGTCGTTAGCGATTTTCCCCTACTACAGCCGTTCGATTAACTCGGCCACCCTTAAGCGCTCATTACATCGGGGTCGGCGATCTCTTTCCTCTGAACTTCCGCTACGCAGCAGTGGAACGGCCATTGACCGGACTAAAAAGGGGACGGTTTGAGAGTCGGCGGTCCTGTACCAACCAGCCATCCGTTCGAGCATAACAAGAGGGTGAGTCTCGCTCGAGAAAGTGTCACTCAGAAAGACTTATATTTTTGGAATACATCATTCGCCATGCTTGTGCCGT
>JAPLRA010000252.1 GCA_026399445.1 Sulfuritalea sp. | reverse complement strand
GCCCACGTAAAGCAGGGGGCGTTTGGCCTGTTTGATGGCATTGGCCAGCTTGTCAATCTGCTTCGAGTCTGCCTGCAGCACGGGCCGGTAGCCGCGCAGCGTGATTTCCGCCGGTGCGACGGCCGTGGTTGTGGCGCGCTGGATGTCTTTCGGGATATCCACCAGCACCGGACCAGGCCGGCCGGTCTTGGCAATGTAAAACGCCTTCTTCAAGGTGATCGCCAGATCCCTGACATCCTTGACGAGGAAATTGTGCTTGACGCAGGGGCGGGTAATGCCGACCGTGTCGCATTCCTGAAAAGCGTCCTGCCCAATGTAGGCCGTAGGTACTTGCCCGCTGATGATGACCATCGGAATCGAGTCCATGTGTGCCGTGGCAATCCCGGTCACAGCATTGGTCACGCCAGGCCCCGATGTCACCAGGCAGACGCCGATCTTGTTGGACGAACGGGAATAGGCGTCCGCCGCATGAACGGCCGCCTGCTCATGGCGAACCAACACATGCTTGAACTTGTCCTGTTTGAAGAGTTCGTCGTAAATAAAAAGAACTGAGCCGCCGGGATAGCCGAATACATACTCGACCTTTTCCTCGTGCAAGCACCTAATTACAATTTCTGCGCCAGTTAGCTGCATTGGTTACACCTGTTACACTTTTCGAGTGAAACGTATAACCTTACTGACTCGTCCGCGAATGGTCAAGATTTTTAGTCTTTTCTTCGCACTAAAAAGCTGCTGAATGCTGGCAGGAGCTATCCCCTGGGTTCCAGAACTGAACTATCCGACTTCCTCGCCAGCGTAGAGCGACGCGCCTTCAAACAGGCCATGTTCGCCATCCGCAATGAGGAGACCGCATTGGACATTGTCCAGGATGCGATGATGAGACTCGCGGAGAAATACGGTGACCGCCCGGTTGTGGAATGGCCGATGCTGTTTCAGCGAATCCTGCAAAACGCCATCCGGGACAATTATCGGCGATCAAAGGTCCGCTCTCTTTGGACCACCCTGCTATCGTCTCTTTCCCCCAATGATGACGAGGATGCGGATCCGCTTGAAACTTTTACGGCTGAAAACGAGTCAGATGGGCTGGCGACACCGCACCGGCAACTGGAACGCTCGCAACTCCTTGGTGTCATTGAAAAAGAAGTCGAGAAACTGCCTCCACGTCAACGCGAAGCCTTCCTGATGCGTTATTGGGAGGAAATGGATATTGCCGAAACTGCGGCAGCCATGGGGTGTTCGGAAGGCAGCGTAAAGACGCATTGTTCGCGAGCCACTCATACTCTGGCTGTAGCACTCAAGGCGAAAGGCATAGAGCTATGAATGAAGATACTGAATTCGGTTACAAGGCAAGGCAGGTTCTCAATCAGGGCGTTGATAGCCTTGCCGGGAATGTGACTGAACGGCTCCACCGAGTCCGTCAGATGGCCTTGAATAGCCAGAAAATTCCGGTGCAGGGCCTGCGCTTGGCCGGGATCGGCCATGAGGTGGAACATGCGTTTTTTTCAAATGCCCGCACCTTGGTTGCCCTCATGGCTCTGACTTTAGGCGTAACGGGGACTTATTACTGGAACGCTTTTCAACAGGCTCAGGAATACGAGGAAATCGACAGCGCCCTCCTTGCCGACGAGTTGCCTCCAACCGCTTACCTTGATCGAGGCTTCCACGTATGGCTCGAGCGCGCTTCGGACTCATCCTCGCAGTAGCGCTCTGGCTGGCCTCTCCACTCGGCCACGCAGTCATTGTCCCCCCCCTGTCTCAACCGACTTGGTCTGAGCTGAGCGGGGAGCAGAAGCGCATTCTCGCCCCGCTGGCCACCGAGTGGGACAAGATGGACGGGTTTCGTCGCAAAAAGTGGATTGGAATTGCCCAGCGCTACCCCTCCCTGAGCGCCGATGAACAAGCCCGCATGCAGCGCCGGATGACCGACTGGACCAAACTTACGCCCGATGAGCGCAAGCACGCAAGGGAACAATACAAGTCCCTGCAAAAGGCTCCTCCCGAGAAGAAGGAGGCTGTCAAGTTGAAATGGCAGGAATACAAGGAACTGCCCGAGAGCGAAAAGACCCGCCTCAAGGCCGAGGCCTCCAAGAAGCCATCGCCGCGCCCCCCACCCCCCAGGCAGGCAGTTGCTCCCAAGCCTTCCGCACCGAACGGTGCGCCGTCAAGCACCCCAGCCGATCAAGCTGCAGCTCGCTGATCCACAGTAATGCCAGTCTCTGCAGCCATCGTCATGGCTCCATTGCCCGGAGTCGGTCGCCGCATCGCCAGCATGGTCTACGAAGGCTTCCTGCTGCTGGGAGTGCTCTCTGTGACCTTCATGCTGCCCCACCTTGCCTTGGGCATGGGCTTCAAGATTGCGCTGCCGGGTTGGGTATTGGTCAGCCATATTTTCGCGGTGCTCGGTGCCTACTTCATCTGGTACTGGACTCACGGCGGACAAACTCTGGCGATGCAGACCTGGAAAATTGCGCTGACAACGCCGGGCGGAGCACAGCCGTCCCTGGCACGCCTTGCGTTGCGCTATGTTCTGGCCTGGCCAAGCCTACTCTGCCTGGGAGCAGGATTGTTATGGGCGCTTTTTGACCGCGACCGCCAGTTCCTCCACGACCGTCTGGCGGGTACCCGGATAGTGTTCAAGCGCCATTAGACCGGCGATTCATGCCGTTTTGCGCCGCTCAACCCACCAAATCATTCCAGCGGCCGTCACTAGGAAAAGTACGCTGGGCGTTATTGCCGAGAAGAAGGGGGGCCAGCTGTTGATTGCCCCCAGGCTGGAAAACAGCCCGTTCAGCATATGAAATCCGATCCCCAGCATGATGCCGGCAAACACGCGAATGCTCACGGCCCCCATGCGATCCTGCATGTAGGCAAATGGTAGCGCCAGCGCCATCATCACCAGCGCGG
>JAPLRA010000498.1 GCA_026399445.1 Sulfuritalea sp. | reverse complement strand
TAGCAGACCATCAGCGCGACCACCGAGGTCGTTCCGGGATCGCCGGTGTCGAGCGGGTCGGATACATGCGCGGCGATCATCATCGCGGCGATGGCGATCAGGCCGGCAGCCAGAATCCAGCCGCTGTCCGTGATCTGCGCCAGCAAGGCACTGATGCAGCCGAGCAGCCCCACCAGTGCAAAAGTGCGCAAGCCGGCCTTCAGGTCGGACTGGCGCTCGCGCTCAAGACCGATCAAAAGGCCGATGCCGATGCTGGTGGCAAAGGCCTGCAAGGCTTCGTATCCGGCTTCTGCAGCAAACATCTTGGCACTGGCTCTGCTGGGTGTACGGGCCTGGGTCGGCCCGGGCCGCGCCTGGCTGACCCGGCGCTGGGTCATCGGCGCGCTTGCGCTGGCCGTGCTGGCCACCCTCAACCTGCTGCTCGCCGGCCAGCCCATGATCTGGCACGCGTTGGCGACATTGTGCGCCACTCCGGCGATTGCGAACGTGTTCGTGGTGCTGGCGCCGGACGATACACTCTGGCCTGCCGCGCAGATGGCCGCGCTTGGTCCGAAACTGCGCGTTCTGCGTTGTGGCGGCCAAACCCGCGCAAAAAGCGTTGCCAACGGCTTGCGCGCGATGAGCGTTGAACTCGGCGACATCGGCAACGACTGGGTCCTGGTGCACGATGCCGCACGGCCCTGTCTCACGGTGGCGATGGTCGAAAAGCTGATTGCCGAGGTTGGCGAGGACGATGCCGGCGGCCTGCTTGCCGTCCCCGTTGCGGATACCCTCAAGCATGCCTTCAACGGCGGCCGGATCCTGCAGACGGTGTCACGGGAAAACCTGTGGCAGGCGCAGACGCCGCAGATGTTCCGCCATCGATTGCTGCTCGACGGGCTGGCTGTTGCGCCGCAGGTGACCGACGAAGCCAGTGCCATCGAGGCGCTGAGGCTGTCGCCTCGTCTGGTGGCGGCCGATGTCAGCAACCTAAAGGTCACTTATCCGCTGGATCTGCAACTTGCCGAGTGGATACTGCAGAACAGGGCGAAGCCCTGAAGATCCGTTCGGATTGGTCGGGAACGGCAAATATTTGACTGGAATAACGAGGTCGCGGATACTTCTCTACTGCCTCCAGCAGAATAAGGCAGAGCACGGCCGAGCCACAAGGGAGGATCGCTGACCATGAACCATCGACCATTGGCGCCACGCGCACTCAAGTTTCTGTTGAGCCTCGGTTTGCTGCTGTCCATGGGGCCGTTGGCGGCCCAGCAGCCACCGTTGCGCATGGCATTGATCCCGTACTTGTCGCCGAATGTCCTGGTGCCGCTGTTTCAGCCTTTGGCCAGGCATTTCGAGAAGGACACCGGGCGAGCGGTCGAGTTGTACACCGCGCCCAGCATCCGCTCTCACGTCGAACGCATACTCAGGCCCGAGTTCGACATCATTTTTACCGCGCCGCACATGGGACGTTTGTCGCAACTCGACGCTGATTACGTGCCGATCGGCAGTTTCGAGCGGCCGCTCAAGGGAATCATTACGGTCAGGAAGAGCGGGCCGATCGAGAATGTCGACCAATTGAAAGGACGTAGCGTCGCCATCAACGACCGGTTGGTACTCAATTCCATATTGACCCTGCAAGAGCTGGAAAAGCGCGGCATCGGCCTGAGCGACATAAAGGTTGTGACCGCGGCATCCCAGAACTCAGCCATCCTGTCGGTGGTTACCGGGGATGTCGACGCGGCGATCACCGTCAATTTTGCATTGGGCCAGGTTCCGCCTGACAAGTTGCAGCAGGTACGTGTGTTGTTCGAGACGGGCGATGTGCCGTCGATGCCCAGCACCCTGATCCTGGTGCATCCACGGATGCCGAAGGATCAGCAGTCAAAGCTCAGGAGTTCGCTGCTGCGCTTTGCCGAAACCGCCGAGGGCAAACAGTTCCTTGCGGCCAGCAGCTACAACAACGTCGTTCCGATCAACCCGGCGCATCTGAAGAACCTGGATATCTACCTGCCGGAACTGCGTCGGTTGCTGGCGATCAAGCCAGGGCCCTGATTTGATGAGTTCGAGCGGGTCTGGCTTGTCGCTGCGCTGGAAACTCATTCTCGGCAGTTTTCTGATCGAGTTCGTGATGCTGACGGTGCTGGTCATCAGCAACGTTCGACTGATCGAAACAAGTTTGCAAGAACAAGTCGAGCTTCGCCTGAGCGAGCTTTCGGTGCTGCTCAACGCGTCGATTGCCCCCGAAATGGCGACGCTCGACTACGGCCCGATTCAGGGAGTATTCACCGAAAGCCGTCGCCCGGAAGGCATTGTCTACTTCGTCCTGTTCGACCGGAACGGCAAGCGAGTTGCCAGCGATGGCTGGGCCACGGACAAGCCGCTGCCTGAGGTCCAGCAGAAAATTGACATCAACAGCAGCGAGCGGCGTTTCGATACCCGGATTCCGGTCGGAATTGGCGGCCAATCCTATGGACACCTGCAGTTCGGCGTGTCGACCGAGTTCATGCATCAGGCACGCGAGAAGCTGGTGCGGCAAAGCCTGGCGATCGCTTCGCTGGAGATCGTGCTTTCAATCGTTCTGCTGGTTCTGCTCGGCATCTGGCTGACGCGGCATCTGTCCAGGCTCGAGGCCGCCAGTCTCGCGGTGGCACGGGGCGATTTCAATGTCACCGTGAATGTGGAAAGCGATGACGAGATTGGCCGCGTCGGGCGGGCTTTCAACCGAATGACGATCGAGATCAGGCGCGAGCTTTCCGAGCTTGGCACGAGCGAAGCCCGCTTCCGCAGCCTGACCGAGCTTTCGTCCGACTGGTACTGGGAACAGGACGCCGAGTATCGATTCACCGATTTTCAGGGGGGGGGCAAGGATCAGCGCGATCAGATGAAGAGGGATTTCCTCGGCAAGAAGCGATGGGAATTTGCCGGGCTTCTCGTTTCGGATGAGATATGGGCGCAACACAAAGCCCTGCTCGAAGCCCGTTTGCCCTTCCGCGACTTCGAATACGAGTATTTCACCGCGGACCGGGGTTCGGCTTTTACAACCACCAGTGGCGCGCCGTTTTTTGATGCCGACGGAAGGTTTTCCGGCTATCGAGGCGTTGGCAAGGACATCACCGAACGCAAGCAGACAGAGCTCGCACTGGTGCGCAGTGAACACCTGCTGCGCTTGTCTTCGCAGGCGGCGCAGATCGGCAGCTACGTGATCGATCTGGCGACCGGCCGGTGGGAAAGCTCACCGCTGTACGATGAAATCCTCGGTATCGACGCGAGCTTCACGCGGGATATGGCGGGCTGGCAGAGCCTGCTCCATCCGGATGACGTTCATCGGGTGAAGGACGAATTCAAGGTCACGATGACGAATGGAAAAGCATTCTCTCGCGAATACCGGATCATTCGTCGCCTCGACGGCGAAACGCGCTGGGTGGTCGCCTGGGGTGATTTTGAATGCGACAGCGCCGGCAAGCCCGTGCTGCAAATCGGGGCCATCCAGGACATTACCGAGCGCAAGACGGCCGCCGACAAGATCGAGCAGCTGGCTTTCTTTGATCTGCTGACCGACCTGCCCAACCGTCGGCTGTTGCTTGATCGGCTCCATCAGGCGATGGCCGCCAGCGCCCGCAGCGAGAAATGCGGCGCGCTGCTGTTTATCGATCTGGACAACTTCAAGACCCTCAACGACACGCTTGGCCATGACATCGGGGATCTGCTGCTGAAACAGGTCGCCCGGCGGCTGGTCACTTGCGTGCGCGAGCGCGACACCGTCGCCCGTCTGGGCGGTGACGAGTTCGTGGTAATGCTGGAAGATCTGAGCGGGAGCTTGCAGGAAGCCGCCACCCAGACCGAAATCGTCGGTGAAAAAATTCTCGCCGTGCTCAACCAGACGTACGATCTGGGCAACTATAAGCATCACAGTACCCCGAGCATCGGTGTCACCCTGTTTGTCAATCATCAGGAGACCATCGACGAGTTGTTGAAGCGGGCCGATCTGGCCATGTATCAGGCCAAGGCAGCGGGACGCAACACCCTGCGGTTTTTTGATCCCGACATGCAAGCGGCGGTCACGGCGCGGGCCGCCATGGAAGTCGACCTGCGCAAGGCCATCGTCGAGAAGCAGTTCCTTCTGCACTACCAGGCGCAGGTGAATTCATCCGGCCGGGTGATCGGCGCCGAAGCGCTGGTGCGCTGGCAGCACCCCGAGCGAGGTCTGGTGTCGCCCGCCGATTTCATTCCCATGGCCGAAGAAAGCGGGCTGATTCTGCCGCTCGGCCATTGGGTGCTAGAGTCCGCCTGCGGGCAGCTGGCGGCATGGGCGGCAAAGCCGGATCTGGCCCATCTCACTATCGCCGTGAACGTCAGCGCGCTCCAGTTCAGCCTGCCCAACTTTGTCGAGCAGGTACTGGCGGTGGTCGATTACCTCGGTGCCCGGCCCGACAGACTCAAACTGGAACTGACCGAGAGCCTGCTGCTGGAGAATGCCGAGGACATCATCGCGAAAATGCTTGCCCTGCGAGCCCGCGGTGTCGGTTTCTCGATGGACGATTTTGGCACCGGTTACTCGTCACTTTCGTACCTGAAGCGCTTGCCGCTGGATCAACTGAAGATCGACCAGTCGTTTGTGCGCGACGTGCTCACTGATCCGAACGATGCCGCCATCGCCCGCACCATCGTGGCTTTGGGGCAGAGTCTGGGCTTGGCGGTCATTGCCGAGGGGGTGGAGACCGAGGCGCAGCGCGAGTTTCTAGAAGCTCATGGCTGTCATGCCTATCAGGGCTATCTGTTCAGTCGGCCGCTGCCTGCCGAGGGCTTCGAGGAGTTTGTGCGGCGGAGTTGAACTGCGATCGAGGATAGGCGAATTTGACACCTTCGCATGTCGATACAATGTCAAGCTTGGGAAGCGAATCACTTCTTCCTCGGCTGTTGTGAAAGGGATTGCCTGCAATGAAGACTCCATTCCGCGTCGGTCAGGGCTACGACGTGCATGCGCTGACACCGGGTCGCAAGCTGATTCTGGGCGGCGTCGAGATTCCTCATCATCAGGGCCTGCTCGGGCATTCGGATGCGGATGTCCTGCTGCACGCGATTACCGATGCGATTCTCGGTGGCGCAGGCCTCGGCGACATCGGCGGCATGTTTCCCGACACCAGCACGCAATGGGCAGGGGCCGACAGCCGCACGCTGCTGCGCGGCGCCATGGACGCCGTGCGCGCGGCCGGCTGGCAGGTGGGCAACGTCGACGCTACCGTCATTGCGCAGGCACCGCGCATCGCGCCCCACGTGGCGGCAATGTGCGGCAACATTGCGGCCGATCTCTGCATTGCGGTCGAGTGTGTGAATGTCAAAGGCAAGACCAACGAGCGACTGGGTTTCGAAGGCCGCAGCGAAGGCATTGCAGCGCATGCCGTCGTGCTGCTGGCACGTACGGAGTAATCCTGCATGACCGAAGCTCGCTCGCGGCGAGTGTTCTTTGCCCTCTGGCCGGACGATGAGGCGGTCTCGCATCTGTCTGCACTGGCGCACGATCTTGCGGCACGTGGTGGCGGCCGGGTAATGCGTCCGGCGTCACTGCATCTGACCCTGGCCTTTGTCGGATCGGTGACCCCTGCACGGTTGGTCCGGCTCGAACAGATTGCCGCCGCGGTGCACGCCGACGCCTTTGACCTGAGCCTCGACCGCCTCGGCTTCTGGCCGCAGCGAGGCATCCTGTGGGCGGGTTGCCGTCAGTCGCCGCCGCCCCTGAAGCGGCTGGCCGGGTCGCTGGCTGCAGGGTTGACCGACGCCGGCTTCGCCATCGATCCTCGCTCCGCTTCGGCCCAGGTACCGCACATCACGCTGGCGCGCCGCACCCGTTGCGCGTCGCTGCCGCGGCTGGGAACACCGATTCGCTGGCGGGTCGGCGAATTTGCCCTGGTCGAGACCCATCTGCACCCTTCCGCCGCGAGCTACAAGACACTGGCCAGCTTCCCGCTTCGTGAGCCGGACGCCGGTTAGAATCGCGTCATTGTTCGGGAGCCAATATCGTGGTCAACCTGTTTCGTCCCAGAAAAACCAGCCCGCGCCTGGAACGCCTGCGCAACCTCAGCCTGTTCGTCAACCTGACGGCAGCCGAGTTGCAGATCGTCGATGGCCTGCTGCATGAACGCGACTACCTCGCCGGTGAAGTAATCTTTGATGAAGGAGAAGAGGGCCAGGCGATCTACATCGTCGCCTCGGGTGAAGTGCTGATTTCCCGCCAGGAGCAGGTGGATGCCGGCCGCGCGGCGCAAGCCGAGGCGAATGGGTCAGCTGCAATCCATCCTCGACGGCGGCAATGGGATACCGGCCGCCTGGCCCAGCTCGGCCCGGGGACCTTCTTTGGCGAACTGGCACTGCTCGACAATACGCCGCGGTCGGCGCAGGCGCGTGCGGCGAGCGCCTGCCAGCTGATCGTGTTTTTCCGCGACGATTTCGTCGGTCTGCTCGATACTCACGCCCGCATTGCCTCCAAGATCTCGCGCGAACTGGCGCGCCATCTGGGTGCCCGCATGCGCGACCTGGCGCCGGCGGCAGGCGCGCACCAGCATTTGTGATGCACCACGCGGCCCCGGCGAACCACACGGTGGACGAGAGCCAGCACGGCTCCGGCCCCATCGTCTGGGCCGCAATCATTGCCACCACCTGCCTGCTGCTGTTCTTCTTCCAGAAGATCCTGTGGCTGGTGGTGCCCTTCCTGCTGGCGCTGATTCTTTACTATTTCCTCTATCCCTCGATGCAGGCGCTGATCTATCGCGGCATGAGCCGCGAGGCGGCGGCCAGTATCGTCACTCTGGGTTTTCTGGGACTGCTTTCTGTCATTGGCGTGGGATTGGCGCCCTGGGTTACCAGCCACATCGCCGGCTGGCAGGACATAGTGATCGGTTACGTGCAGGGCGGGCTGCAACTGCTTGACAGCTCCCTGCGGGCACTTGAGGCGACCTGGGGTCCGCTGGCCCGTGCCCATCTTGCGGATACCGTGGCGGGGCGGCTGACGCAAGGTGCAGGGAGTGTTACCGATCATCTCGAGCCGATCGTGGTCGGCATCATGGCCTGGGCGCCGTCGTTGATGCTGGCGCCGTTCCTCGCCTTCTTCTTCCTGCGCGACGGTCGCCGTTTCCAGCGATTTCTGGGTGGCGCCGTGCCCAATGCGTTTTTTGAAAAAACGCTGTATCTGCTGAATGAAATCGATCGTACTTCGCGCGCCTATTTTCAGGGACTGATCAAGCTCACGGTACTGGACACCCTGACGCTGGCGGCAGGTTTGTGGCTGCTCGGCATTCCAGGCCCGTTCGCGCTGGGCCTGATCTGCGCGGTGTTGGCGTGGATTCCCTATGTCGGTTCGATTATCGGCGGCCTGCTGGTGGTGCTGGTGGCGGCCACCGATTTTCCGGATGCGCCGGCCATGGCCTACTGGGCGGTCGCGCGGTTCGGTCGGGTGCGGCTGCTGGATGACTTCGTGTACATGCCGCTGACCATCGGCAAAAGCCTCGCCCTGCATCCGCTGGTGACGGTTCTGATGATTTTTGTTGGCGGCGCCGTGGCCGGTGTCTCCGGCCTGATGCTGGTGCTGCCGGTGCTGGGGGTGGTGATGGTGATCGGCGAAACCATCGGCGTCATCGTTACCGATCCGCGCCTGATGGCGCGCCACCGCCACGCCCTTGCGCTGAGGCGGGAACAGGCCAGCGCCGACCTTTAAGAACTCAGCGGTTCGCTGCGGTTGCGCATGTGATACGCCAGATCGTTGAGCGATTTGTCGAGTGAGGCGCGCAGGCCTTCGTCGGTGATCACTTCGTCCATGGCCTGCCGCATGCACAACATCCATTGCTCTGCTTCGTCGCTGCCGATCGGAAAGGGCAGATGACGCGCACGCAGCTTGGGATGACCGAACTTCTCGACGTAAAGTTGCGGGCCGCCCAGCCAGCCACAGAGGAACATGAACAGCTTTTCCTCGGCGCTGGACAGGTCGGCGGCGTGCAACTTGCGGATGCCGTAGGCCTCGGGCAGCGTGTCCATCAGTTCGTAGAAGCGCTTGACCAGACGACGCACGGCAGGCTCGCCGCCGATCCGCGAAAAGGGCGTAGTGATGTCGTTCATGGAGCGGAAGCGGGGGCCGGGGTGGCAGGGCGCAGCACAAGACGGGCCAGCAGTCCGCCGCCGTCGCGCGCCAGCAGTTCCAGTCGGCCATTGTGGGAGCGGGCGATACGATCGACGATGGCCAGCCCCAATCCGGCGCCTGCCGCGTTGGTGCGGGCGGCTTCAAGGCGGGCAAAGGGACGTTTCATGCGTTCGACGTCCTCCGGCGGAATGCCGGGGCCGCTATCGCGCACGTCGATGCTGAATTCGCCGGCAGCGGCGCTCAAGGCCAATTCCACCGGAGACTCGCTGCCGGCATAGCGCAGCGCGTTGTCGATCAGGTTGCTGATGGCGCGGCGCAGGGCTTGCGGTCGCGCCGCCATCGCCGTACCGGGAGTCGGTGCTGGCGGTGCGGCGACCTTGAAACCACGGCGCTGATACTGCGTGGCGATTTCAGCCAGCAAGGCGGCAACATCCACGTCCTGCATTGGTTCGCCGCTTTCCGAGCGGGCGAAGTCGAGGAACTGGCCGATGGTCTTGTCCATTTCCTCGACGTCGG
>JAPLRA010000406.1 GCA_026399445.1 Sulfuritalea sp. | reverse complement strand
CGGTACCGTGAATTCGCCAAAATTTCGATGCTCGGGCCGCAGGAATTTTGTACCTGTCGCGTTGCCGCGCGTCGCGTCGTCGTTGTACGTACCGAGCAGGTTGTAGGGATTTGCCAGGAGGCGTTTGATGCCGCTCTGGCGGCCGGGGTCGACTTCCTCGGGCGTGATGAAGAAGGGCACACCGATGTCGCCGAATTCGCCATTGGTAAACAGCGGCCCGGCGTGACAGGTGGTGCATTGTCCGCGGCCGAGGAATAGACGCAGGCCGCGCTTCGCCGCCGCCGGGTAGGCCGCGGCAGCATTCGCATCCTTTCTTTCCAGCGCATCGCGAAACAGGTCGAAGGGACTGGCTGGCGAGACCAGTGTTTCCTGCCATGCGGCGACCGCCTTGGCCATATTGGCGAGCAGTTCCGGGTCGCTCGCATCCGCTGGCTTTCCGAAAGCTTTTCGGTAGTGACAATCCAGCGCCGCCTTGTTGCGCAGTACGCGTGCCGCGCGCGTTGCGCTGCCGCCCATTTCGCGGGTGTCGAGAATTGGGCGCAGGCTGGCCGACCAGAGGTTGTCGTGGCCACCGTCCCAGCCGAACCAGCGTTGGTGTCGCACATTGAGCAGGCCCGGCGTGTTGCGCACGCCGTCGACCAAGCCGCGCGCGATGATGTGGGCATCCTGAAAGCCCTTCGCCGGATTGTGGCAAGAAGCACAGGCGATGCGTCGGTTGGCAGACAGGCGCGGCTCGAAGAAAAGATCGTGGCCGAGGCGGAGTGCGGCGGGATTGCCCGAGACGCGGTTGCCCGGGTCCGGCGTCCATGGCAACGGCCAGGGACCATGCGAGGCGATGCGGCCAAGCTCCGCAGGGGTGAACTCGATGATCTCCTCAGCGGCGGATACGACGGTCGCCAGCGCAAGCAGCACGACGGCGAGGCTCAGGCCTCGCGGCAAGCTGTCATTCAATCTGCACGTCATGGGTCAGGCGCACAAGTTCCTTGCCGGTCCGCACTTCGAAGGCAAGTTCCCAGTGACCCGCCATGTGGAACATCATGCCTTCGACGCGGAAACGCCCGGCGCCCATTGGCGTGATCGCCGGGCGATAGTTCATGCCGTGCCTGTGTTCCGGCATCGTCGCGTCGACCTGCTGCAGGCGTGCGGCGGAGACGCCGTTCTTGTCGCACAACTGCACGTCCAGCGCGAAGTGTTTCGCCATCGGTATCCGGTTGGCCTTTCCGAGCGGTTGATAGGCGAGCAGCAGGTCGCCCTTTCTGATCACCGCGCCGTCGGATTCGGTCGGAGGACAGGCGGCGTTCGCCGCGCCTGCCATCACGCTCAACGTCAGCACGCAGCGTATGCAATCGCCGTACCGCCACCGCCGACTTTTCATTGCTTGGTCGCCATCATCGAGGCGAACAGGGTTTCGCCATTGCGCCAGCCGATGCGCTCGGCGATCTCGGGCGGCAGGTCGGCCAGCCAGGCGCGCGACCAGTCCGCGTGCTCGGCGATGTAGTACCAGCGCTCGGGCGTGAAGGTGTCGGTGCCGACCAGGAAGCGGTCGGGGAATTCAATGAAGGCCTCGCGCCAGGCCGGATCGACCTTGCCGTTGGTGGCGTGATCGTTGCGGTAGGCCAGGTCGGCGTACAGCTTGCGATGCTTCCGCAGCATCGCGCGCACCGCCTCGGGCCGGTCGAATCCGGAATGCGCCCAGAGGATACGCGCCTCGGGGTCCTGCACCAGCACTCGCTCGATGGCATCACTGTCGCCATGCAGGTGCAGCCAGAGCTTGTACTGCTTCGCCAGTTGCACCGTGCGCCGTACCACCGGCAGGTCG
>JAPLRA010000244.1 GCA_026399445.1 Sulfuritalea sp. | reverse complement strand
GACCACGCCGTGCGCATCCAACTCGACGATACCGCAGCTCTGGGGAACATCGGTATCGAACGTCATCATCGTGATATCGACACCGACAGGTCTGCACTCATGCGCACGGATAAACGCACCTACGTCAAAGCGGGTCAAGTTGTCGGCATGAACGACCATAAAGGATCCGCCCTCCAGAAAATCACGGTTCCTGAGCACTGTTCCGCCGGTACCCAGCAACTCATCCTCATGCACCATTTCGATGGAATCGCGCCCAGCCGATGTTGCCACAAACTCACGTACCGCATCTGGCAAGTAATGGGTATTCACCAGGACCCGCTCGACGCCATTCGGCAACAACATATCGAGCCAATACCCCAACAACGGTTTCCCATGAATCGGCACCAGACACTTCGGCACGTGATCGGTGATCGGCCGCAGTCGCGTTCCCAGGCCCGCAGCCAGAAGCAATGCCCTCAAAGCATCAGTTCCTGAATCACCTCAACAGCGGACAAGGGGAAATTCCCGACCCGTCCGACCTGGCAGGCGGCAGCGATAGATCCGAGATAAGCGCTCTCCCAAATACTCGCCCCTGCGACCAGCGCCATCGACGAACACATCAACAGGCAGTCGCCGGCACCCGAAACATCCTTGGGCGCCGTGTTGAATGCCGGCAACTGGTCGGTGATCATGCCCAGCCCTGGCCTTGCGGTGCAGCGTGTCCGCCAGCACAGCCAGGCCGGAACTCGTATCGCGCAACGCCAGCCGCGCCTCATGCTCGGTCGGCGTCAATAGCATCATCCCCTGAAAGCGGGAGACATCCCCCACCTGCGACGACGACTGGCTATCCGCAACCATCGGCACGCCATGTTGCGCACAGCGAGCGATGATCTCATCAACCAGGGGCTGAGGCAGGCAGCCGTAGTTGAAATCCGAGAACACCAGAAGGTCCGCACTTTCCAGGGCCAGATCCAGTTCGCCGAGCATGTGGGTGATCAATTCGTGACCGATATCGTGTTGACGAAGATGGCTGACACGCAGTAGCGTCTTGCCGCGAGCCCGATAACGCTGCTTCAAGGTGGTAGGCCGGCTTTCATCCTTGACCAGGCAGACATCAACACCGTGCTTCTGAAGCGTTTGCAAGGCGTAGGTGGCCGCCTGATCCTCGCCGACAACACCGAAATACTTGACCTGGGCGCCAAGACCTCTTGCATGGGCGGCAACAATCCCGGCACCGCCGACAAACAGATCATGCATGATCGGCGTCACCACAATGGTCGGATCCTCCTGCGACATACCCAGTGGGTCGCAGGTCACATACTCATCGACAATAAGATCGCCAATCACCACGACTCGCATGGAGGAAAATCGGCCAATTAAATCGACCAGCCCACGGCTATTGAATCCATGGCGAGCCGGGAAATCGACGGGCTTGCGAATCGTGGAAAGATTGGATTCACGGAGTTCGCGCTGCAGCAGATCCATGGACGAAAAACGCGCCTCGCCGGAACTGAAAAGCAGTTTGCCGCCGTAGCCCTCAATGACCGGCTGCTCCGGATTGAAGTGTGCCTCGTGCTCCTTTCCCTTGACGACCATGTGGGGCTTCAGAGACGCTACAAACTCCTCGGCAGGACCCGGTAACAGGAAGGCATAATTCACGGCGCTGATGGCCTGCACACCTTCCAGGCGCAGGTTCTCTGGAATCAACGCGCCTGGAATATCATCCCCGGTGACGCCAACAACAAGAAAATCGCCACACTCGGCGGCGAAATTCAACAGCCGCAGGTGGCCCGGATGGACCACGTTGAAATTGCCGGACACGAAAACAATTCGTTCCGAATCGTGCGCCTGCTGCACAATCTCCGCGACAATTCCAGCCACATCCGTATTTCCCGAGTCCAAAGCCATGCC
>JAPLRA010000215.1 GCA_026399445.1 Sulfuritalea sp. | reverse complement strand
GTGCGAAGTCAATCCGCTGGATGTGCGCGCTTCCGGCTTACTGAAAGACCGCATCATGGTTTTTCACCCGAACGAGGATTTCCCTACTGACACGACCATGCTGCGCGCCGCCGTGAAGCAGTGGCGCGCAATGGGTGAAGAATGGCGCAGCTACACACAGGCGCAGGGTTTGCCTTTGGTGCAGCCGGCGCTCATCATCCAAGTGCAGGATGGCAGCAGCGAGGCGCTTTCGCGCACTGATCTGAATGAGGTGATCGCCACCATAGAGAAGGAAACCGGCCCGATCAATCCGCTTGAAATCGCGCATTGCTTCGAGCATGACGCGCCCATAACGGCGCATGGTGTACTAATTCGCAAGATCGACCCGTCGCGCATTCAGGAAGAAACCGGCATCCGTTTCGTGCTGTTCAAGATGGCGCTGACCACCGGCTGGGACTGCCCACGCGCCGAGGTGATGATGTCGTTCCGCACGGCGCAGGACGATACCCTGATCGCGCAGTTGATCGGCCGTATGGTGAGGACGCCCTTGGCGCGCCGTATCGAGGGCAGCGAAGCGCTCAACTCGGTGTCGCTCTATCTGCCGCACTACGACAAGGAAGGTCTGACGCGCGTCGTCAATCACCTGAAACAGGGCGACCCGATGGAGCTGCCGCCAACTGACGTGGAGGATGGCGCGAAGCTGGTCACTTTCAAGCGTGACGGCGACATGGCCGAAGCCTTCGAGGCGCTGACCGATTTGCCGACTTACCGCGTGGAGCGTGTACGCAAGCTGTCGAACACGCGCCGGCTGATGCGCTTGTCGCGCCTGTTGACGACAATGCACGAAGTCGACATGGCTGCATGGGATGGCTCAAAGAAGCTCATCATCGCCACGCTGGATGCGGAGATTGCCCGACTCAAACACGACGATGCGAATTTCGATGCGAAAGTGCGGGCATCCGGCACCATCACGCTCAATGCCGTCACCGTCGAGCAAGGCACATGGAAGGAAATCCACGGCCAGACGCTGACAGTGCCGCTGGACGAGAAGAACATCGAAGACTTGTTCAATCGGGCCGGGCAGCGTCTTGGCGAAGGACTGCACCTCGATTACTGGCAGACGCACTACGACCGCGACGAGGCCGACGACATGCCGAACCGCGCGAAGCTGGAGCTATTCCTGTGCCTGCAAGACGAGAAAGCATGGAAGGCGCTCGAAAAGACCTGTGGCGAGCGGATCAATGCGCTGCTCAAGCAGCACAAGGCCGCCATCAAGAAGCTGACCACTGCTGAGCAGGAGGATTACAACAAGGTGCAAGAGGTCGCAAAAGACCCCGAGCCGCTGGCCTTCCTGCCCCCGGCCGAGATCATGCTGTCGGTGGAGGCCAAAGACCCGGCCTACCGCGCCTATGCCCATCATATGTATATCGACGCGACCGGGCATTTCGTCGCGCAATTAAATGGCTGGGAGCACGCAGTTATCGAAGCCGAAATTGCCCGCGACGATGTCATCGGCTGGCTGCGCAACATCGAGCGCAAGCCGTGGGCACTGGCGCTGCCCTATGAAATGGGCGGCGAGGTGAAGCCGATGTTTCCCGATTTTCTGGTAGTGCGTCGGGATGGTGCCGGACTACTGGTGGATATTCTCGAACCGCACGCGCCTTCGTTGGCCGACAGTTACGCCAAGGCGAAAGGACTGGCGCAGTTCGCCGCGAAACATCCAGGGCAGTTTGGCCGTATCGAGCTGATCCGGCTGAGCGGCAAAGAGATCAAACGGCTAGATTTGGCTGAACCGGATAGTCGCGCCAAGGTGCTGGCGGTGGATAGCAATGCGGCGCTGGACCT
>JAPLRA010000282.1 GCA_026399445.1 Sulfuritalea sp. | reverse complement strand
TTCAGGGTCGCGATACTCCGCCGCGCGCGACAGGCGCAGGATGGCTTCCTTTTCACGGGCGGCGATCTCGGCGGTGGCCTTGGCCACCTCCTCGGCGAGCCAGGCGGCGCGGTTGGCCAGTTGCTGCTGGCTCTTGCGCAAGGCGAGCAGATTCCTGACGCGGGCCGTGAGTTCGACCTTGTCCACCGGCTTGGTCAGAAAATCCTGGGCGCCGAGTTCGAGGGCACGATGGCGCACGTCACTTTCGGTATCGGCCGTCACCATGACCACCGGCACGTCGACCCGATCCGGGATCTGGCGCAGGCGGCGGATGAATCCGAGGCCGTCGACCTCCGGCATCATGTAGTCGAGCAGGATCAGGTCAGGTTCGTGATCGGCGCACCAGGCAAGCGCCGCCACCGGATCGGCCATGCATTCCACCTCCGCGCCTTCCAGCTTCAGCAGCAGGTGGCGAAACAGGGTCAGGTTGATGGCATTGTCGTCGACGACCAATAGTTTGGGCATGGCTCATGCTTCTCATACTTTCCGGCGTTGTGTGTAGTCGGAGACGAAACGGACGATGTTGTCGAATTCCCGGTCGACAAGTGTCGCCAGTGGCTCGATCTCGCTCCAGTTGCAACCCGGGGCGAGGTTCTCCAGTCGTCCGCCAAGTTCCACCAAGGGCAGTGCGCCGACATTGGTGGCGGCACCGCGCAATTCGTGGGTGATAATTTTCAGGTTGCCGCCACGCTGACGCACCTCGCGCTTGAGGCGTTCTCGCAGCGGCTGCAGGGATTGCTGGAACACCGTCAGCAGCTCATCGATCACGGCATCGTCATCGCCGAACAGTTCCGTCAGGCGTTGCAGATCGATGGCGGCCGGGCCCGGGCCGAAAGTCGGCGCTGATGGTGCGGCGGGAGCCGGTGCATCGTTCGCGACGTCGGTCGGCAGCCACTTCGCGAGCAGCGCCGCCAGTTGCGCGACATCGATCGGCTTGGCAATGTAGTCGTCCATGCCGGCGGCAAGGCATTGTTCGCGATCGCCTTGCATGGCGTTGGCGGTCATGGCGATGATCGGCAGATGACTCGATTTTGCCTCGGCGCGACGGATCGCGGCGGTGGCGGCAAAGCCGTCCATTTCGGGCATCTGGAAGTCCATCAGCACCAGGGCGTAGTTTCCGCGGGCCACCGCGGCAACCGCCAGCGCGCCATTGTCGACCACATCGACGGCATAACCGAGCTTGCCCAGCACGTGCACCGCCACGCGCTGGTTGACCGGATTGTCCTCGGCGAGCAGCAGAGGGCGCTTCGTTGCGATCAACGTGCTGCTCGTGGTCCGATCGGAAGCATCCGATATCCGGCGCTCCGGAGTGGCTCGCGCCACACCCAGCACGCTTGCAAGTGCGACCGAAAGCGTCGACTGCTTGATCGGCTGCTGCACCACTGCGACGCCCCGGGCGAGCAGTGCAGCCTTTGCATCACGGTCTGGCCGGGCCAGGCAACACATGATGGGCGGGGTGCCATCCACCTGCACGCTGTCGACGGCGTCGGTCAGAGTAGCGTCGGCCAGAGGCTGCACCAGCAGCAGCACGTCGGGGACCCCGCTGCTGCCCTCCATTCTTGTCAAGCGTTGGCGCAGGTCGGCAAGGCTCCCGACGGCCTCAACATGCATCTGCCAGGCTTCGAAACAGGACCGCCAGATGGCGCCGCTACCCACTTCGCCACCGGCGATCAGAATGCGCTTGCCTTCCAGAAGTGTGTCGGTTGTCGTCTGCCCTCGTTTTTCCTCGGCAACCGCGAGCGGAATCCTTACCCAGAAAGTGGAGCCTTCGCCAGGCACGCTGTCTACACCGATTTCGCCGCCCATGGCCTCGACCAGTCGCTTGCAGATGGACAGCCCGAGCCCGGTACCCCCATATTTTCGCGTCGTTGAACTGTCGGCCTGGGAGAAGGGCTGGAACAGTCCGGCTTGCGCCGCCTCGCTCAAGCCGATGCCGCAATCCCGAACCG
>JAPLRA010000344.1:1844-4645 GCA_026399445.1 Sulfuritalea sp. | reverse complement strand
TTTTTCCTGCACTCCTTAAACGGGTTTGATCGTTGATTCGTCGATGCTGGCATCGAACAGGTCGACCACGTCGCGCACGAAGGGGTCTTGTTCGATCGAGGCAATGGCGCGTTCCTGGCGTTCGCGCTGCGCATTACGGCTGCGCGCTGCCGGTGTCTCGGTAGCAATCTCCGCGACATCGATTTCGAGCCGCAGCGGGCGGCCGTAGCGGGTCTGCAACTCGGCCTGCAGCTTGTCCTGTTGCGGCTTTCCGAGCAGATGCTTATGCACCGGCGAAAGCCGCAAACGAATGGCTGATTCGGTGCGTTCAGACAGTTCGCAGTGCTGGGCCAATTGTTTGGCCATACCCGTCAAAGGCAGGTCCGCGACAAGCGCGTGCCAGTCCTCTTCCACCGGTGCAGCTGCCGCGGCAACCGGTGCAGGTACAGCGGCAGTGGCAAGAGTCGGCGCTGGCGATACGGCGGCAGGCGGCCGAACCGGCGGCGACTGGCGCGTGGGCGCCGGGGCCGCGGCCCTTGCTGTCACCTTGGTAGCACCGGCGCGCTCCGGGCGGAACGCATGCAGCCGCAGCAGCGTCATTACGAAGCCGGCGTAGTCGTCCGGCGCCAGCGACAGTTCATCGCGTCCGTGGATGGCGATCTGGTAGGCCAATTGCAGATACTCGGCATCGAGTGCCTGGGCGTAGGGCGCCAGGCGACTGCGTTCCGCCTCGTCGAGCAAGGCCTCGGGAGCGAACTGGATCAGGGCGATGCGGTGAAACAGCGTGGCCAGTTCCTGCAGGCCGCCGTCAAACGACAGGCTGCGCGCATCCATCAACTTCGCCACCTCGATCATGGCGGGTACATCCTGCGCCACCAGCCCATCGAGTAGCGCAAACAAATGTTCGTCGCCTACCGTGCCGAGCATGGCACGCACACCCTCGTCTTCCACCTTCCCCGCACCGTGGGCGATGGCCTGATCCAGCAGGGAGAGC
This sequence comes from Sulfuritalea sp., assembly GCA_026399445.1. Taxonomy (GTDB): domain Bacteria; phylum Pseudomonadota; class Gammaproteobacteria; order Burkholderiales; family Rhodocyclaceae; genus Sulfuritalea. Next base: position 3,672 of record JAPLRA010000344.1, on the reverse strand, counting down.
GCGTCCCGCATGCTGCCGGCGGCCCCCTTTGCCAGATGGCGCAGGGCGGCCGGCTCGAAGGCGACGCCCTCGGCTTCCAGCACGCGCGACAGATGATCGACGATATGCGTCAGCGGCATCTGCTTCAGGTTGAACTGCAGGCAGCGCGACAGTACCGTGACCGGAATCTTCTGCGGATCGGTGGTGGCGAGGATGAACTTGACGTGCTCGGGCGGCTCTTCCAGCGTCTTCAGCATCGCATTGAAGGCGTGCCCGGAAAGCTGATGGACTTCGTCAATGACGTAGACCTTGTAGCGGCCTATGGTCGGCGCGTAGGTGGCACGCTCCAGCAGTTGCGTCATGTCGTCGACACCGCGATTGGAGGCGGCATCGAGTTCGATGTAATCAACAAAGCGGCCGGTGTCGATCGCGGTACATGCCGAACATACGCCGCAGGGCGTGGAACTGACGCCGGCTTCGCAGTTCAGGGCCTTGGCCATGATGCGCGCCAGCGTCGTCTTGCCGACCCCGCGCGTGCCGGTGAAAAGATAGGCGTGATGCAAGCGGTTTTGGTCCAGCGCGTGGGTCAGCGCCCGCACAACATGCTCCTGCCCCACCAGGGTAGCGAAAGACTTTGGGCGCCACTTGCGGGCAAGGACCTGATAGCTCATGGTGCGATTTTATCAGGCCCGCTGCTTTGCATGCCGGGGAAGGCGCTTCGCGCGCCGGTGCTTTGCATGCCGGGGAAAGCGCTTCGCGCGCCGGTGCTTTGCATGCCGGGGAAAGCGCTTCGCGCGCCGGCAACAAACGGGGCAGCCCACAACTGATGGCTGCCCCTCTTTGCTGCAAACTGGAGTGCTCCTTGCCGGACGGTGTCAGCCCTTGCGCGGCTCCGCAGCGGCCCCTGGAGCACCCCCGCGACCGGGACCATGCTGATGCCGGCCGGCAGCGCTGAAATGCTTGTCGGCTGACACCTTCTGCTCGGGCGTCAGCGCCGAGTAAAGCCGGTTGAAGGACTCGTTGACCGATTCCATCGAGGCAACGCGTTGCTTCATGATGCTCTGCATCTGCGCCATGCGCTCCGGTGCGCTTACCGGCTTGTCGTCTTTCATGCTGTCACGCATGGCCTGCATGCCTTTGCCGGCTTCCGCCTTCGACTTGTCGGCGAAGGCCTGCCAGAGCGACTCCTGTTGGGCGGTAAGTTTGAGTTCGCTCTTGAACCGGGTCAGGCGCTGTTCAGCACGGGCGCCCGGATCCATCATGCCGCCCTGCTGCATGGAACTGCGCTGCATGCCCGGCTTGCCGTCGCCGGCGCAACCCGGTCCTTGCGCATAGGCGATGCCGAAAAATACGGCGCTGGCGGCCAAAAAGCCCGCGACGATGGTGTTCTTTCTGTTCATGGTGTGCTCCTGTGGTGAATGCCTCATGGCAGGATGCATTTCAATCTGCGGCTGTAAGCCTGATGTGACAGGCGAAGGGAGTTTGTAAGGGAAGATTACAAAGCCACAGCCGGCACGGAGGGGTGCGGCGAGCCTGGCCCCCGGCACTTGCGGAAAATGGCTGTGGCTGCTTCCTTCCGGACCTGACCAGATTCACCACCCCGCAATGCGGGGAGACCCGCCGCGAGACGAATTCTAGCAGCGCCGCGCATCGCCGTCTCGCCAGCGCCGACTTTTATCAGCCACCGCCGCGCTGGTAGTAGAGCGAAAAGCGATCCATGAAGGCATCCTGCGCGGCCTGGTCGAGGCCATCGAATGCGATCTCCACCCGATGGCGCTCCAGCCGCACCAGGCCAATCTCAAGCGACTCGATCTGGGTCAGGCGAACGGACCAGCCCTCGCCACAGAGC
>JAPLRA010000344.1:0-1791 GCA_026399445.1 Sulfuritalea sp. | reverse complement strand
AATCAGCGCGCGAGGTCGTCGCGTCGTAAGCGAGAGGGAATCTCATCCACCGGCGACAGGCGGCCAGATTGCCAGCGTTTCCCCATCCCGCATGGCGCGACCAGCCCGTTCTCCCGGCGGAATGAAAGTGCCGTCGATCAGCACCAGATGGACCAGCTTCTGCGGCAGGCTGAATCGCTCGATGAGCTGTGCGACCGTGGTTTCTTCGGCCAGCTCAAGCTCCAGCGCGTTGGTCTTCTTCGCCTCGGACGGCAGATAGTCCTGCAAGGTGGCGAACAGCTTGAACGTGACTTTCATTGGCACGCCAGACGAATCGCGGACAACACCCGTTACGCCGCCTTCTGCGCCGTCGCCAGATACGCCGCCATGAAGTTGGTCGGATCGGCGAGCAAACGCGCCTTCCATTCGCCGAGCGGTGCCTGCGTCTGCACCAGTCCGCGCAGGGCGCCGACGTGATCGGTCCAGCCGATGCTGGTGGCCCCGATCAATACATCGCCCTTGAACTGCAGCGACAGGTAGCGATGTCTGGCTTCATCGACCAGTTCGACGCTCGCGCCACCCTGCTCCTTGCCAACGCCCTGCCATTGTCCGAACGAGGTTGAGATCAGTCCCAGGGTATCCAAGACATTGATCGCCAGACTGCCGCCGCTGACGGCTGCCCCGCCCGCCATGTTGTGCGCGGCGACGCGAGCCTGATCGACGGCGTTGGGCTGGATCGCGTTGAGTTCCGGCTGACCGGTATGAAACCCCGGCGCTTCCGTAACGTCGCCGGCCGCATAAATGTCGGCGACATTGGTACGCATGCCGCCGTCGACCCGGATGCCACGTTCGACCGTGACGCCGCTGCCGGCCAGAAAGGTCGTGTTTGGCGCAACCCCCGCCGCGCAAATCACCAGATCGGCGACGATGTCGGCGCCGGTGCTGAGCTTCGCCACGAGGGTGCCATCCTTTTGCGTGATGGCCGTCACCCCGGCATTGACATGTACCGCAACGCCCTTGCCCTCGACCCACTGCCGGATCATGCTGCCGGCCTTGGCCGTCATCATGCGCGGCACCATGCGGTCGCCCATCTCGACTACCGTGAGCTTGACACCACGTGCGGCCAGCGCTTCCATGATGATGCAGCCGATGAAACCGGCGCCGATCTGCAACACGCGCGAACCAGGGGCCGCCTTTGCCGCGATGGCGCGCGCGTCCTCGATGGTCCAGCACGTATGCACGTTGGGCAGATCCATGCCCGCAACCTTCGGCAGCAGCGGTCGCGAACCGGTCGCGACCAGCAGGCGATCGTAGGGCAGGCGTTCGCCGCTGGCGAATTCCACCTGTTTCGCCTTCGCATCGATCTTGACCACCTTGCCTTCGATAAGGTGGATGCGTTCCTTGGCGTAGTGATCGTGGCTCTTGCGCAGATGCGTGCCCGTATCCGGAATTTTCCCAATCAGGAAATAAGGAATCGCCATGCGCGAGTACGGAGGCTCGGATTCGTCGCCGATGAGGGCAATCTCCGCATCTGGCTGCAAGCGGCGCAGTGTTTCGGCGGCGACCAGACCGGCTGGCCCGTTGCCAATGATGACGTGTTTCATGGGGGCATCCTTAAAACGATCAGGGGACCGGCAACGCCGATCCCCCGAGGGCGTTGCAAAATTACAGACCCAAACGGGCGAGCGTTTCCTTGGTCGGCACGCCTTCCGCACTCCAGCCACGAGCCTTGTAGTACTCCGGGCGCATCTTGTCGATGCCGCTCACCAGACCTTTGGCCGGACCGGTCTTGGCCGGTTCGGTCTTGAGGCG
>JAPLRA010000260.1 GCA_026399445.1 Sulfuritalea sp. | reverse complement strand
CTCTCTTGCGCAACTAATATATACACCAAAATCATACACCCCAAAATTACTCGTAAAAATTAGGGTGATGTAAGAGATGTATGAGCTGATACAAAAACAACAATGACAAGAAAGAAAATTAAATTATTAAAAATTAACAAAATAATATGACAACAAAACAAGAAATAGAAAATAAGAATAAAGCTATTGAAAATTCAGAGGAAATTGTATTTACCATAAAATTCTGCAAGGAGGAACTTCAATCATTCGCAGAGAATAATTTTGGGAGAGAACTTACCGATGTTGAGCTAAATAGAATAAGCGAATGCTGGGATGATATGGAAAAGGTGTGCGATGTCCGCAAGCCTATAAACGGAGGACTTCAGGAAACGGGGTTAAAGGGCCGCCCCTGATCCGTGATTGATCTTCCAATCGCCGGTCGCCACGCGATCTCATCACGCCTCGCAGGATTGGCGCCATCTTGACGTGCCCAGTATTGCAATTGCCCTTGCTCGGGCGCAACATTCTCCCAGCGCAATGGTCCGCAGGGCCGCACGGCACCGATTCGTTACCATCGACCAGACTCGCGACAAGAGCAGATATGAATGGGTGGCGGGCAAGACAAAACCGCCGACCTGGCGCAGCACGACTCGAAACAAGCTGGATGGCAAATGGACAATCGCCGGTACTATGGTCTTGATGCCTTGCGCGGCGGCATGATGATGCTGGGTATCGTCCTGCATGCCTGCATGCTGTATCTCGCTGAACCACCAGCGCGATACCCCTTTCCCACCGACCACAACACAGCGTATGTCTTCAATGTCATTCTTGCGTTCATTCACAGTTTTCGCATGCCGACGTTTTTCGTCCTGGCGGGATTCTTTACCTCCCTGCTGATCGAAAAGCGGGGTCTTCGCGGCACCTACAGCAACCGCGCGAAGCGAATCCTGGCGCCGCTGGCCGCGGGTGCGGTAACGATCCTGCCGATCACCGGGCTGTGCATGGTGACTTTCATGCTCAGTGCCCGGTACGGGACGCACGACTTCATTCCTTCTTTCGATGCCGTTCAAACGTTCAAGCAGGAACTGATTGCGAATGGCTTTCCCATCGAGAAGCCGACACTCGGGCATCTGTGGTTTCTGTATTACCTCTGCTTCTTTTACCTGCTGATTCCGCTGTGCGATTCCCTGGTACGGGTCAGTCTGAAGTTCGAGGATAGCGTCAAGCGATGGCTGGTTTCACCCTTTTTGCTGGTGACGTTTGCAGTTTTGACGGCAGCCAGCCTGTGGCCTTTCCAGGGCGGCGAGGTATTCATGGAATACTCGTTCCTCAAGCCGCATTTGCCGGCCCTGCTCTATTTCGCGCTTTTCTTCGTACTGGGTTACCTCTTTCATCACTACCCCGTTTTCCTGCCCGCCCTGGCGCGAAACGTCGTGTCCTGGGCAGTGCTTGCGGCCATCCTGTTCCCGCTTTCGCTGGTTGTGAGCCACTACGACGCCGGCGCCCCCGGCGACAACGTTGCGCTTCATCTAGGCGCGGTGCTGGCGCAGGGACTATGCACATGGGTTCTGGTCTACTTCTTTCTGGGATGCGCGTTGCGCTTCTTCGACCGCGAGTCGCCATGGATTGTCTATGTATCGCAATCGGCCTATTGGGTCTTTCTGGTGCACCTGCCGCTGGTGTTCCTCGCCGGGTGGTGGCTGGTACCGTTCGATCTTCCTGCCGTGCTCAAGTTTGTCCTCGTTTGCGGCTTTACCTCAGTCGTGGCCTTTTCGACATTCCACTACTGGGTGCAGAAAACCTGGGTTAGCGATTTCCTTTACGGACGCCGCTTCGATCTCGATTGGCCGTGGCGGGACTCCGAGATGGCTCGTTCACCGCTCCGGGCGCGAACATGAATCCCGACACCGCCCGCATGGATCGCCTAACGCTGCGCTTCACCGACGCGGAACTGGAGAAGGCTTTTGCCGAAGAACAGGCACGCAAGTCTCTGCGACCGATTCGAATAGCGCTGGTTTGCGGCTGCGTGCTGATGTTGGCTGTTTTACCCGCGATCGTCCGGATAGCGCCTTCTATGCTTGAGCATATGCCGGAAATAGTTGCCCTGTTGTTGGGCACGATGGGCCTCTGCTATGCCTTGACCCATACCCAGACCTTCCTGCTCTGGCATCAGTGGTTGATGTTGGCCTTGGCGTGCATGATGTCGTTTGGAATAATTGGCGTGTTGTCGCGATCTCCGCCACCAATACTGGAAGCATCCGGCTATTTCTTGATGGTCCTCCATTTATTCAGCATCTACGGCGTTTTCCGCCTGCGTTTTCGCGCGGCGGTGGCCGGCGGATGGATCAGCATGACCATGTACCTGGCCTTACTCAGCGCACTCGGATTGCTATCTGGAATTGCTCTTTTCCGCCATACGGCTGCGCTCCTGACGACGAACCTCTGGGGTATGCTGATTTGTTATCAGATGGATCTTGCCGTACGACGTGCATTCCTGGCAACACGCGATGTCGTCGTCGAACACGAACGCTCCGAGAGACTGTTGCTCAACATCCTGCCGGCGGAGCTGGCGCACGAGTTGTCGGCAACCGGCAGCGCGCGTCCGGCCCGGCACGAGTCGGTCACCATATTGTTTACCGACTTCAGCGGGTTCACTCAGACGGCATCCACCATGCCGGCTGACAGGATGGTGGCCGAACTGAACGAGATATTCGCCGCCTTCGACGACATCACCGATGCCTGTGGCGTAGAGAAAATCAAGACCATAGGCGACGCCTACATGGCCGCCGCCGGGTTGCCAAAACCTTGTGCAGATCATGCACAGCGTTGCGTCCGGGCAGGGCTAAGCATGCTTGACTATCTTGAAAGCCGGAACAAAACCGCAGCCTTCAAATGGTCGCTCCGAGTGGGGGTTCATTCCGGCCCGGTGGTGGCCGGTGTGGTCGGCAAGCGAAAGTACGCGTTCGACATTTGGGGCGACACGGTCAACATAGCCTCCCGCATGGAAAGCTCGGGGGAAATTGGTCGGGTCAATGTTTCAGCTTACACATTCGATCTGATCCGGGCCGAATTCGACTGTGCGTACCGGGGCAAGGTGGACGCCAAGGGCAAAGGGCAGATCGACATGTATTTTGTAACGGGCGCACGACAGGTCTGATTCGCTTTGAACCGCTGGAAACGCAGCAGGGGCAATCAATCCCGGACTCCGGATACCAAACCCAAGGCGCATTGCCCCCGGCCTATTTCAGTTTGAGCAGATCATCCGGTAGCACGACGTCGGGGTAACGCGTGCGAAACCGCACCAGGCTTTGCGCCGCCTCCGTTGCACGTCCGGCAGCGCGCAGTTCGCGAATCTGTTTCAGCCAGGCTTCTGGCGTTGCGGCATCGGCGGCGGGCGCCGCTACTGTTTTGGCAACCGAACTGGCAGATGGCACGGCAAATGAGTCAGCCCCTTTCCCGATGCTGGAACCGGCGACGCCCGCGCCGGCTTCGAGCTTGCCCGTCTGCCGCGCGGGACCGGGAGCGGCTGCCTTCGCAGCGCTTGCGTCGCGCCGTTCCCGCAGTTCATCTGTTTCGGCGCGCTGGCTCTTCTTCACGGCCTCCTCGGCAAGCACCGGTGCCGTTGCCGCCGGGGCGGCGGGGGCGGCGATGGCTGCCGGGGCCTGCTTGACCTCTGGTTCCGGGGCGCCCGTCGGCGCCTCCCGGACCACAGCCGAGTCAGCACGACGACTTTTCTCTGCGACGGGCGCGGGCGCACCGAGTGACGGCTGAGCTTCCACGGCGCCTTGCACCGGTGCGGCTTTTCCTGCTCTTTCACCCGCAGCCTGCGCAGCGCGCATCTCTTCGCGCAGGTGGCGCTCCTGTTCATCCATCACGCGCCAGGTGACCGACAGCCCGACGACCACGGCAGCGATAGCCGATGTGGCGGGCAGCCAGCCCTTCCACCACGGGATATGTCGCCTTGCCTTCGTCGCGCCACTGGTTCGCAGTTCGGCCCGCGCCGCCTCGAGGATGCTGCGGTCTAGCGTCAAACTCGGCTCGGCCGTGGCGCCTTCGTGGTAAAGCGCATTGAGCGCGCTTACGCTCGGCTCCGGCACTTCGGGCGCACTGGGCATTGGCGGCAGGATGGGACGGCTCATTGCAGATTCCCCAGTTCGGTGCGCAGCCGCGAATAGGCATAGCGCAAGCGGCTCTTTGCGGTCTCGAAGCCGGTGCCGGTGGCGTTGCCGATTTCCTCGACCGTCAGGCCGCCCTCAGTCGCCAGCAGGAAGGCTTCGCGCTGCGCCGCCGGCAAGGCCTCGATCGCGACCAGCAGCCGGCCGGCCAGTTGTGCGCGCTCGAGCAGTCGCTCCGGCTGCGTGTCGGCGGGCGCCGGATAATCCGGCGGATCGCCCTCGGCATCGCCCGCATCGACCTCGAATTCCGCCAGCCGGCCGCGCGTGCGCGATGCGGTAGAGCCAGGTCGTAACCTTGGCCGACACGTCGTAGCCGCTGCGGGCGCGAATCCCCGACATCCATATCTCCTGAAACATTTCATCCGCCTGCTCGCGCCGGCCGCACTGGTGCAAAAGATAGCGGAACAGGCGGCCGCGATGACGTGCGTAAAGCGCCTCGAAGGCCGCCGCCTCGCCGTCGCGATAGGCCAGCATGAGGGTCTCGTCAGTGCGCGAATCATCCACGCCTGGAGTGTAAACGAGGGAATTGGCTTTTCGGGGTCAGCATTTGCCGCCGGGACGCTTGGCGGTCAATGCTGTGTTGATCGGATTCCGACAGCGTTGCGAAGCCTGTTCAGTCGAGTTCCCAATCCTCGATCGGCATCCAGAAACTCGGGACGGAACTGCGGGGACTGGTTTTCCCGGCCTCATTCGAGCCGCGAAACGGATCGGCGTAGACGATCTTGATACCGGAGCGGATGGCTTCATCGAGCTTCTGCCCGTAGTGCTCGATGACATATTGCGTCGTCTGCGAGAGCTCGCCGGTATACACAACGTCGGCATGGTCGAGAACGCTGAACATGATCGTCTCCTTTTCTTTCGATGATCAGATTGCATAAACCCTCTCACCTTGACCCCTATGCATGCAAAGGGTGTGCCACATTCGAGAAATCAACAACGGCAAGGGGCTGGCAAATCGGCTGCTGTGTTGACCGGCAAGATTCTGATGCGTTGTGGCGAAGCTTGTCTGTATTATCGGCACCACCGGCAAAAACTGCAGTCCGCGTACAGAAGGGGAGAACACCATGATCGTAAAACGCCGCACCTGGCTCTACCGCCTGGCTGGCCAACGCTTTGTGCAGAGCATTTCCTTCGAACACCCGGTCACCGCATCCTGGGTCCGGGACGCGTTACGGCAATCAGTGGGAATTCCGGTAGAACTCTGGAAGTGTTCCAGTACCGACATGCTGTTGCGCTGATGGCAGCGCTTTAGCACGCAGTGCGCCAACCGCGGCGCTTCACTCCGTGCGCAGCGCCTCCACCGGATCGAGCAGCGCCGCCCGCCGCGCGGGCAGCACGCCGGCGGCAAG
>JAPLRA010000205.1:1110-2100 GCA_026399445.1 Sulfuritalea sp. | reverse complement strand
TCGAGGTTCTGCAAGTGGCGCAGGGCGATGCCGAGTTCCTCCAGCAGGGCTTCGCGGACTTCGTCATCATCGGTGACCAGCAGGTCGATCAGCTCATCCAGGGGCTGCGTCAAATAGCCGTCGTCACTCAGGGCTTCGACCAGAAAACCGACCAGCGCGCGCTCGCGGTCGGGCAACTGGGTCATGGCCAGCTGCTCTCCAAGATGTTCGCGCAGCGAAATCGACGCCGCCTGAGACTCGCCGCTGTCGAGATCGTCGTCGTTGGGATCGCGCTGGCCGTGGCTTCCGGAAAAATCCATGCCCCAACCTTCGTCGTCACCGCCCTGTGCTTCGCGGCGGTCATCGCTTTCCGGCGGGGTGGAGGTCTGCGGCGCTGCCACGGCATCCACCGTGGAACCGGGGCTGAATGCGGGCGACTCGATCGATTCACCGGGTTCGCCCGGCTCATCGCGTTCCAGCAAGGGGTTTTCCTGCAGGGCCTGGTCAATCTCGGCATTGAGTTCCAGCGTCGACAACTGCAAGAGCCTGATTGACTGCTGCAACTGCGGCGTCAGTGCCAGATGCTGCGAAAGCCTGAGCTGAAGTCCCTGCCTCATTGCGTCGTTACATTCTGAAATGCTCACCGAGATAAACCCGGCGCACACTTTCATTATCGACTATCTCAGCCGGGTGTCCAGCAGCAAGTACTTCGCCGGCGTTGATGATGGTGGCGCGATCGCAAATACCCAGCGTTTCCCGCACGTTGTGATCGGTGATGAGGACGCCGATGCCGCTTTCCTTGAGATAGCGGATGATTTTCTGGATGTCGATCACGGCAATCGGGTCGACGCCGGCAAAGGGTTCGTCGAGCAGGATGAAGCGCGGACTGGTGGCCAGGGCGCGGGCGATTTCGACGCGACGCCGCTCGCCGCCGGAGAGCGAGGCCGCCAGATTCTTGCGGATGTGGGTGATGTGCAGTTCCTGCAGCAGGGTTTCTTCGCGCTCGTCCAT
>JAPLRA010000205.1:0-1034 GCA_026399445.1 Sulfuritalea sp. | reverse complement strand
CCGACGATCATGTAGAAGCAGGTGGTCTTGCCGGCGCCGTTGGGGCCGAGCAGACCCACCACTTCACCGGCGGCGACCTCGAACGAGACGTCGGTCACCACGGTGCGCGACTTGTATTTCTTGCGCAGATTGTGCGCCGAGAGCGTGGCGGTGGCAGTCATTCTTCAGCTGCTCCCATCGGTTCCTTGAGCAGTTTGCGGACGATGTCGCCGGCAAACCCTCGGCTCTGGAGGAAGCGCGCCTGACGCGCCCATTCCTTGGGATTGACGGGCGCGGCAGAAAACTTCCGGCTCCATGCGGCGCGGGCACGCTCGATCTCCTCGGGCAAATCGGCCTGCGCCAGTTGTTCTTCGATCATTTCGGGCGCCACGCCCCGGGTTTTCAAGGTGTGACGCAGACGCGAGGCGCCCAGACGCGAGGCATTGCTGCGCAGGTAGCTTTCTGCCGTCCGGTTGTCGGACTGCAATTGCGAGGCCTCCATGTCGGCGAGCACCGCGTCGATTTCCTCCTGCGTGCCGAGACCGGCCAGTTTGCGCGCCAGCTCGACGCGGGTATGTTCGCGCCGGGCCAGCAGCCTGATTGCCTGCTGGCGCAGTTCATTCGCCATGGAATTTGCCGTGGCGAACGCCGTAGGAACTGGTCGGCAAGGTGTGCTCTCTTTCAGCGTACCGACGGTTTCCGGCTAGCTGCCTTTCGCCGGTTCGACCGTGCCCAGCGCTGCGACGCCTACGGCCTCGCGCACCCGGTTCTCGATTTCCACCGCGATGTCGGCATGCTCACGCAGGAACTCGCGCGCGTTGTCCTTGCCCTGACCGATCTTTTCGCCCTTGTAGGCGTACCAGGCGCCGGACTTCTCGACGATCTTGTGCTCGACGCCGAGTTCGACGATTTCACCCTGACGCGAAATGCCTTCCCCGTAGAGGATGTCGAAATGGGCCTCGCGGAAGGGCGGGGCAACCTTGTTCTTGACCACTTTGACCTTGGTCTCGTTGCCGATGACTTCGTCGCCCTTCTTGATGGCGCCGGTGCGGCGG
>JAPLRA010000390.1:4384-6238 GCA_026399445.1 Sulfuritalea sp. | reverse complement strand
TCGGGATGGATGCCGTCGTCCTGCAGTAGTTCGAGCAGGGCTTCATCGTCGGGCAGGCGCTCGAGCGCCTGCGCCAGCGCCGTCTTGCCAGCGCCGACTTTCGGCCATGGCGTATCGAGCAGGTGATTGGATACGCCATATACACCCGGCTCAAGCTGCCGCGCTGCGCCGCCCATGTTCGACGACCACCACAGCGTGGCGCCGTCGCTCACCAGCAGGTTGTAGCCGTTGCGTTGCCTGCCGAGGGGCTCAATGCGTTCCAGATAGTCCTGCGGCGCTTCGTCCCCGGCGAGAAAATCCGCCACCAAATTTCCGCGCGAAGGCACACCCTTGCGATTCTGTGAAGGATCGCGAAAGTTGGTCAGCGCCGCGAAGCGCCCGCCGCGGGTGACGCCCATCCAGGTGCCACCCGCTTCCAGATCGCGGCCGGCCAGCACCTGTGGCGCTTCTTTCCAGAAAGCGGCCGGCGCCGTCGGCCGGGCGAAGAACTCGTCGCGATTCGCCGCCACCACCAGCGGGTAGTCGGGATGGACCTGCCACGCGACGAGAATCAGGCACATCGTGCCTAGGTCATCTCGTAGGGCAATGCCAGAAACTCAAGGCGGTCACCATCGAGCGCGCCGACATGCACTTCGCCGGCTTCCACGGCGCCGATTTGCACGCAGACCAGGCACTCGAAGCCGCCGGCCGGGGAGGGCGCCACGCTGACGATCGTGCCGCAATGCTGGTCGCCGGTTTCCGGGGCATAGACCGAGGTGCCGGGAGCTACCGCCGCCGCCAGTCGTGCGCGGAAAGTACGCCGTTTGACCTTGCCCAGATACTGCGTGCGGGCAACGATTTCCTGGCCCGGGTAGCAGCCCTTGGTGAAGCTGACGCCCGCCACGGCAGGCAGTTCCATGTTGAGCATTTGCGGCACGAACGCCTCCTGCGTGGCTGCCACCACGCGCGGCTGTCCGGCGGCGATTTCCAGCCATTGCCACGCCGCCAAGCCCGCCGGGCGAGCCGTCGCCGCCAACGTCTGCCAGCGTGAAACGGCCGCGGTCGGGTCGAGCGCCAGCAGCCAGCGCGTATCGTCCAGCCGGATGGCCTGGCCGCCTTCAATAGGCGCAACGCCGAAGCGCGACTGTCCGGTGATGACCTGACCAAATGTCGGCGCTGGCGAGATGCCGGCTGGCACCGAATAGCCGATCAAGGCCCGCTCGCCGGTCGCATCGCTCAGCTTGACCTTGGAGCGCAGCACATACATCGAGAGCTTTTTCAGGATCACCGGCAGGATGTGGCGCGGCAGCATCAGCAGGAAATCATCGCCGTCGCGCCAGATCAGAAACAGCGCCAGCAAGCGTCCCTTGGCCGTGCAAAAGCCTGCAAAGCGCGCACCGCCCGGTCCGATGCCGTTGATGTCGTTGGTCATCAGGTTGTGCAGAAAACCGGCGGCATCGACGCCACTGGCACGGATCAGGCCGAGGTCGAGCAGAGGGGCGACGACCGCGCCATCGCGCGCCGCAATCAGTTCGTCGGCGACAACGCCGAAACGGCTGCCATCCTCTGTCAATCCTTGGGCGGCAAGGAGGGAAATCAATTCTTGGGTCATGAGCGGCGTCCGGGTTGAGGGGGTGGCAATGTTATTATCGCGACAGCGGTGCAGATTGCGCCTGCCCCGTCCTTATTCAAGTCTTCATGCGTACGTTCAAACTCATCCTGCTGGTGCTGATTCTCGCATTTCTCGCGGCAATCGCGGGCGCCGGCTGGCTCTCGGTGCGTCCTTTGCCCATGCAAAATCAGCCGACCGCGTTCTCGGTGCCACCCGGCGCCAGCCTGCGTTCAGCGGCGCCGGCGGTTCAGGCCGCAGGGATC